>CANISK010000001.1 GCA_947470205.1 Neisseriaceae bacterium
GATATACTTACCATGCTTCTACAAATTAGAACACTTAAAATTGATGGGACATGGATAACCGCAGAGATTTCTGCTAAAATGTCAAAACTAATGACTAAATTGGGGGTACCTATTACGTATTAGAAAAGTTACGGTTTAATGTTGTATACTATTATTAATAGTCGCATAATGTAATGATAATTTATTTAAAATGGCATCTGCTAACCTTATAAGGCATAGGCTTGCATTACCTAGGCGAATTAATTCATCATGGGCGACTGTAAACTGTAAACAATAGATAATAAAGTTTTTACAAGGTATAAAAAAATGAATACTATTAATGGTTCTACATATCCTAACGAATCTCAACAATCTCAACAATCTCAACAATCTAAAATTGTCACAAGCAAAGAGACTGAACAAGTACTGTTCAAGCCTAGCATAGAGCAACAAATAAGTAAAATAGTAAACAATCAATCTCTTGAGACTTCGGGGGCAATAAAAGCATTAGATGCATTGTATTCAGATCATCACATGAATGAAGCTGATAAACAGAAAATAATAAATGCCACCAAAAAACTATTACTTACTGCAATAGATGTTAATTATGATTCAATACACAATCTGCAACCCAAAAACTCCGCAAGCATACTGAACGATCTCGATAAAATGAGTGAATTTTGCTCAAAACATATTCAAGCGAAAATTAAAGATTTGTATAAGCAATTAAAAAATCTTCAATCAGTCATTACCTTAGACGACATAAAGAAAGAGATAACAAGCAAATTAAACGGTATTATTGAAAAATCACTTATTGCATATCTTTTTTTTAATATAAACATTTTTTATCAGACTGTTCAGCAAAAAAATCAAGGCGAGCTGACAATTAACAAAGAAGATTCTTTGCTTTTGAAACAAATCAAAACTTTATTTAATCATTACAATAAAGATAATGCAAATATAAAATTATTGAACGACTTACGCACATCATTAAACGATATAGAACCAAAGTTCTTTTCACCTAGCGGTGATCCTATAGATCAAAGCACAACAGAATACTTTACTGCCTTATTCACACAACATGGCTCGGATATTTTTTCGGTAAATTACCTATGTCAAGAATATACCAATAACAATCTTAATAAGGAAAATCTTACTAAATCACTCATCCAATTGATGGTGAGTGATGTAAAGAATTATATAAAAAATAATTCCTTTGTTGATAAATTTACTTTAAAAGATTATCTTAATATTGAGAACAAAGCTTTCGAGATATGGAGTGAGCGCGTTGTAAATATTACTAAAGCTCTAGAAACTTTTAATCTTATGAATGATATTTTTAATCCAATCAATCAGCATCTTTTTAAAGATCAAAAGTTGTCCTCAAGGATTCAGAAGGAAATTATTGCGCAAAATGTACAAAATATGCCAACTTTTCTTCAATCAATAAAAAAGATGAAACAAAATGAAGAACTGAATTTTTCCCTCTCAGATTCTCAAGAGATTACAACAGTTAAATCTTTGTTTATGTTTTTATCAAATTGCACTATGAGCGAGAATCCAGATGAAAAACACAAAACACAGATGCGTAATGGTATCGCAGGCATTCTAAATGATAAAAAGAATTTTCCATCCCCAGAAAAAGCCTACGAGACAACACAAGGCGCATGTTTCACCCTATGCAGCCTCGCGATGCAAGGCGCTATTAAAATTAATGATACTATCAATCCGACTACTAAGACAGAATTCGCACAAGATATGGCAATCATGAATTTATATGCACGTCAACCATACATCATAAATGCTTATTTTTTAGGTTTGTCAGTTAATGAATTAATAAATGATGCAGTAACAAAGAATATCCCGCTATCTCAAATATTTACAAACCTGATAAAGTGTGCATATGATAACGATTTATTATGTGATTTTATAAACTATTTTACTATTCAAAACAACGCTAAAAATTTATTTGAAAAGGTAAATGTATTCGACAAAGGTACATTTAATGCACGCGAAATAGCACAGTATTGCAGATCGTTAAAGGCATGGTTCCTACAACGCAAGCCTCAAAAAATGCAGGAAGCAATAGAGATCATGGTAAACCAATTTGCACAAGGTAAGTTACATAATCCAAATATGAAATGTAGTAAAATACCATGGGGAGAATTGAAAACAGCGCTGGATAGTCTAAGTTAAATTCCAATTAAGAGCTAAAATAAATTCAACCAAGGCAATAGTGTAATTGTCATTCCCGCCCCCGATCGTAGTCGAGGGTAAACTGCGAAGAGAATCCAGTATGATAAATAAAACATGGATTCCCAATCAAGTTGGGAATGACAGCATTTTTAGCTCTTAATTCGCATTTGACATAATCTTTAATATGTCATCCCCAAGGCGCTCCAGACGTTTCTTTCCTATGCCGTGAATGGTGAGTAACCCATCCAATGTGGTGGGTTTATGCGTGACTAATTCTGCGATAGTTTTATCGTGCATAATGGTGTAGTGAGGGACTTGCTCTTTGGTGGCAATTGATGCTCTATAGGATACTAACTTTCTATATAAAAGCTCTTCTTCCATTGTACGCATTGCAAATGTTTTGGTGAGTGCGGTAGAGTTTATAGCTGAACACTGCGGTAAATAAAAATATGTTAAGCCTTTCATGCAAGAGATTGACTTTTCATTTAATTTTAAATGACTTGTGGCATGGTCTATGTCTATAAATTCATGACTATAAAGAATACGAATTGTTCGCCTTAGGTCTTTGATGGTGATATCATGGCACAACCCAAATGTAGACAACTTATTATGTTCCCAGATTTGTACATCTATAGTGTTTTTACCTTTTAGTATGTCTATGATATGACCTGAATTGCATTTTTGCCTTACGTGATAGATGGTGGATAAAATTTTTTGTGCAAGGGTGGTTTCATCTTTAAGAATTTGTGGGTTGTGGCAATTATCACATTTACCACAATCATGAGTGACCTCCCCCATCAGCTCTAATAGTAGCCTTGTGCGACATATATTGGAATCACAATACTTCACCACGTGTTTTAGTTTTAATAACGCATATTGTTTTTTTAACATGTCAGATTCGGTATCTATAATCATACGGTTTAGTTCTAATATCTCCTTAAATCCAAAATTAATTATGCTATACGATGTAATACCATCTCGCCCAGCTCGCCCAGATTCTTGATAAAATGAATCTATGTTTCTTGGCATGTCAAAATGATATACATATCTCACGTCTGGTTTATCAATCCCCAGCCCAAATGCAACTGTTGCCACCATTATCGCATTACTATTCATCATAAAATAACGATGATTGGCTCTTCGTGTTTCATTGGGTAGCCCTGCATGGTAGGGAATGGCTGGGTATTTTTCATTAATTAAAAATTCGGTAATTGCATCAACCTTAGCTCTGGTGTTGCAATAGATAATCCCACATACATTTGGATGTGTGGATAAAAAAGATAGCAATTGTTTTTTGCCATTATTTTTTTCATGGACAATATAGACGATATTATCCCGTAGAAATGATGAAAAAAATTCACGTGCATCTTTCAGTCCCAAATAATGTTTTATATCTATACGGGTGAACTTATCTGCAGTGGCCGTGAGTGCTAGTCTTGGGGTGTCTGGAAAATGCATGAGGATACGATTTAATTTTTGATATTCTGGTCTAAAATTTTGCCCCCAATGTGATACACAGTGTGCCTCATCTATAGCAAACAAGGACACCTCTATGGATTGCAAAAAGTTTATAAACCAGTCATTAATCAACCGCTCTGGTGTGATGTATAGTAATTTTACCTCTCGATTTCTGATACTCAGAAAAATTTTGGTAATTTGGTCGCGTTCTAGACTTGAAGCAAGATACATAGCATTTACCCCAATTCCATTTAAGGCAATCACCTGATCTTGCATTAATGCAATTAGTGGAGATACAACAATTGTGAGACCTTTGAAAATAAGGGCTGGGATTTGATAGCACAGAGATTTACCTCCACCAGTTGGCATCAACACAAATGCGCTATTGCCATTCATAACATGATTAATAATAGCTTCTTGTTCACCGCGAAATGTAGCGTAACCAAAGATTTTTCTTAGTATATCTAGTGATGTATTAGGATTCATCCCTTTATTTTACAGTATATTTAACCATTGCAATAAAAAATATATTTAAATGGACTGGCGGGTGCATGAAACAAATTTGTGTATTGCTATTTTATTAATAAATACAATATAATATAATACTATTTTATATATAATAATATTTTCTATGATACTTATAAATGGATCCTACAAAATTAACCCCAAAATTTAATAATATTCCCAATAATAATATTCCCAATAATAATATTCCCAAGAATGATAGTCCTTTCAATGATTTTGTGTATAAACTACAAGAGAAATTTCCTATGCCAGATATACGTGATTTAATAAATAATGGTGGCGCCCCACAACAAGAAACAGGAGATCCAACAGAGATCGATATTTCTTTATTACTAACGCTAGATCGAGCCTATCTATTGTGTAATCATGGCGATTTGAATAAAAATTTAGATACATATATTAAGCATGCCTCAACAATAAAGCAAAAGCTTATAAATGATATAAAAAGCCATCTGCAATATTGGCAAAAACAATTATTGTCAATATCGCAAGAGCAATTGCGTCAAATTTTCAGCACTATAGACAATACGTTAAAAAAACTGCAAGACAATATGTTAAAACAACCGCAAGACAATGTAAAATTACCAAAAGATGATAAACATCTACAAAAATCACTCCAATATTATATTGCCTTTATATTACTCAAGGATTTATTAACCATCGCAACTAAAAATGTAACCAAGATGACTGTGCACGCTTGCTGTTATAGATATTTTGAAAGAGGAGATGATATTACCGACATACCAATTGATAAAAATCAATCAACGGCACAACAAATATTAGTGTACAATGATAAAACTCGTAAATTTACACTACATGTACATGAAAAAAACAAGTGGTCTATATACGCTCTTGATGAACTAATTAATTTAGAACAATTTAAAGATGAATTCTTAAAATTTACCAACACAGAATCCACAAACATAGAACCTACAAAAAAAAAGTCATTAAACCCAATAAAACCTCTAAATTCATTTTTATTAAAAAGACTATTTCCAACATATCAAATTCCGCCTTCAGTTTACATTGATACAATTAATAAGGATTATAATCAAGACTGTTGGTATACAATGCTTAAAAACATTCCGAAAAATATTACTACACTACTGAATCCGCAAAATAATAAATGGTTTGCGGACTTTAAAAGAAAATTTTTATGGGCAACTAATAATTCTAATACTGGCCATGCGTGTGCATGCACATTCATACAGACACACATTAAAGCATATTTACAAGAAAATAAGCTATTTTTAGCAAAACTGGAGATATATGATACGATTGCAAGCAGAATTGAGAATGGCACAGCATTAGTGCAACAATATTATTCATTAATCCCTTCTGAAGATGTACTTTCTGCTCTCCATGAATTACGCAAAGAAGAGATAACGAAGTACATGGCGGCAAAAGAGCAAGCTAATCAAAAAGAACAAATAATGAGAGACAACCAAATAAAGCGAATTCCCAATAAACCAAACAAAATAAGCTATCAACTAACACAAAAACAAAAGTTAATGCAAAATTATCAAATGTTGCGTGTCCAAGAAATGAAGAAAAAACACGATGGATCTTTTTATCTTATGTTACATCAAGATATGGATCTTAAGATTATCCAAACGTACATGATAAAACAAGCACTGTATTGCTTATCACATATAGAACAAAATTTGCAAAACAATAAATATATTCAATATGTTAAAGATTTAATCACGGTATACTATAATTCATTTTTCTCACCTAAAGATGCTAGAGTTAAAATTTTAATTGATACGCACAAATTAAATCAATACGTTAAATCACTTAAAAAAAATAATATGTTGTCTAATAATGTAACATCACAAGCACAATTACCATACTCATCAGAGAAGGTTACTCAAAACACAACCACCCAATCAGAGTCGAAGATTGAACAAGAAGGAATTGATATTGAAATACAGCAAAATTTTAAATATCAAGATCCTATGGATGAATTCACAGAATCCATCCATAGGATTACACAGCTAGCAAAATACAGCCCACATTCTCCAGGAAAAAAAGAAAAAAACAATGGTACCCTGCCAAAATACATAAAACAATGCTTGGGTATAATTAACGTAAATAATAACAATGAAGTTGATAATCATCAGTATTACATATTATTGCAACAAGTATGCTTAAGTTTAAACGACGACAACACCACAATAATTGCACAAATAAAAAAATCAATACTAGATGAGGACTTTGAGAATTATTTTCAACGATATGTGCATGATGAGACAGACAGTCAGGCATATCATGCCATTCATCAATCGTTATTAGAGGCTGCAAAAACAAAAAATAGTGAAGTAGATAAATTTATTTCAACAAATAAGATTGGTATAGCTACATTAAATGAGTTAAAAGTCATAAATGGGTCTGTACTTGGCAGATGGAACTCAATATTAAAAGTAAATAATCATCATAAGTATACATGGGAGGTGAAACTTCCTGAACACCCTAATATTCGTATCTTTAGGAAAAAAGATGATGGTGCATGGGTTATTGGTAGAGCTTTACATTAATAACCCCAATTTCATGCCATTATCAATCGCAAATTGGGCATCTAATTCACGGGCCATTAATGCTCCACCTATGATGTGGATTTTATGGTAATTATGATTTTTAAGCTGTGTGGCAAGATAAGTATGCGATTCTTGTCCAGCACAAATAATGATATTGTCCACGTCAAGCGTATGCGGAGTATTGTTTTTGGTGTAATGCAACCCATTATCATCTATTTTGTCATACGATATACCGGTGTGAAATTCTACTTGATTTTTTCTGAGACTTTCACGATGAATCCATCCAGTGGTTTTACCCAATTTTTTACCCACTTTGCCTTCTGTACGCTGAAACATATGTATTTGTCTGATGGGATTGAGTTGGCGTGGTGGCACTAAGCCTCCGCGATGAGACAATGTGGTATCTATACCCCATTCTTGTGTAAAATCTTTATCTGATGTTGCTTTGTTGTGCAACAAATACTCCGCTACATCAAAACCAATACCACCAGCACCAATAATTGCTACTTTTTTACCTACTGGTTTTTTTGCTTTTAATACATCTAAATATCCTAATACTTTAGAGTGATTTATCCCTTCGATTTGTAATTCACGAGGGATGATACCAGTTGAGATAACCACTTCATCAAATTCACCATTTATGATGTCTGATGTGGTAATGTTGGTAGACAACACCACTTTTACATTGTGTTTGTCTAGTTGTACTTTAAAATAACGTAATGTTTCATAAAATTCTTCTTTTCCGGGGATTAGTTTTGCTAGATTAAATTGCCCACCGATATGTGGTTCTTTATCAAATAATGTGACTATGTGCCCTCGCTTGGCTAATGTAACACTACAAGAAAGACCAGCCGGCCCCGCCCCAATCACTGCGATTTTTTTGATTTTACGTGGATTAATGTACACTATTTCAGTTTCTCTACATGCCACTGGGTTCACAAGACAACTTGTGAGCTTGTTTTCAAATACATGGTCTAGACATGCTTGGTTACATCCAATGCACGTGTTAATTTCATCTACCCGTTGACTAATAACTTTTAATACAAAATGTGGGTCTGCTAACATTGGGCGCGCCATTGACACCATATCTGCATTTTGATTGGCTAATATAGATTCGGCAATTTCTGGGGTGTTGATGCGATTAGTTGCAATTACTGGGATGTTAACCACCTCTTTTAATGCTTTAGTGGTAAACGCAAAAACCCCTCGTGGCACCATAGTTGCAATGGTGGGGATTTTAGCCTCATGCCAACCTATGCCACTATTAATAATAGTGGCTCCTGCGTTTTCTATAGCTTTTGCTAAAATAACTATCTCATCCCATGAGCTTCCGTCTTTAACTAAATCCAAAAGAGACAAGCGATAAATAATAATAAAATTCTCACCCACCGCGTGTCTGATGCCACGCACAATTTCCACTGGAAAACGAATACGGTTTTCATAACTTCCGCCCCATTTATCCTGACGGTGATTGGTCTTTGTGGTGATAAATTGGTTAATGAGGTATCCTTCAGATCCCATAACTTCCACCCCATCATACCCAGCTTCTTTTGCTAGGGTTGCACATCTTATGTAGTCTTTAATAGTCGAATTTACCATAAAACTAGGTAATTTAAATGGGGTAAATTTGTTGATTGGAGCTTTTATGCGAGATGGTGCGACTAAGAATGGATGAAAGGCGTATCGTCCTGCATGTAAAATCTGTAGGACGATTTTACTATCTGCATCATGTACACTGGAGGTGATAATTTTATGTTTATCTACTTCTTTTTTATTGGTTAATTTAATTGCACCAGGATATAAGACACCAAGCCTATTTGGTGACACTCCACCAGTTACAATAATCCCCACCCCACCATTTGCACGTTCTTTATAAAAAGCAGCTAATTTTGTAAAACCATCTTTTGCCTCTTCAAGACCAGTGTGCATAGAACCCATAAGCACCCGATTTTTAATGGTAGTGAATTTGAGATCTAACGGTTCAAGTAAGTGTTTATATTGTTGCATATACCCCACCCCTAATAATTTTGATTTCAAGGTTAAAAACTGATAAAAATATGTTATATACTAAAATAAATTTCTATAATTATAGATTATAACCCAAGGACACCAGAAACTGTCACTAATAGTTTTTTGAAATGAGGCTCTCCTTGATTATTTACTAAATTATTTGCTTCATCTTGCAATGCCAAGCGTATAAATTCCTCAACGGGATATTGTAATTTTTTTGCATATTCATAAGCTTTTTTAGCACTTGCGAACCTCCTACCATGCTCCAAATCACTTAAATATGAAGTGGAAATGTTTAAAATTTCAGCAAATTGTTTCAAACTCATTGCATCACAAAGTCTTATGCTACGCAAAACTCTACCCAATGATTCATCAACTCCATTTAATTCGTTTAATTTTGATACCAAATTTTTAGTATTCATGTTTATTTACCTCAATAATTATTATTTTAATTGATTGTTTTTCTTCAATATATATTGCTCTGTAAGATTTATTGAGTCTTATGGATCTTTGCCCTTTTCAGTTACCTTTTAATGACTCATCATGAAAACCCTTTAATTCGCGAACCTTAGCAATCCCTAAACAATTTACAGATTTTGCCCAAAATTTCAACTTTTCAATTATAAAATCAGGTAATTTTTGTAGATCTTTGGCTATTTGATTATCGTATTGAACAATGTCATTCTCACGTGACGTTACTTCAATTAATTTATTTGTCTTCATGTGATGATTTTACACTATACAAGGGTAAAAATGCAATTATTTTATATTAATTAAGTGACATTTCTATCACACCCGATACTTTATGACACAAATTTGTATTTTGACTTTTTTATGTCGTATGCTGTATAATTTACATAATTGCAAATTGTATTTAATTTGCAATTATTACCACACTTTTTAATTATTTTAGGAACTTTTTATATGAACAATTATAGCAACAACAATTATCAGCCATTTCAACAATTTCAACAACCTCAGCAATTTCAAGAATCTCAGCAATCTCAACAACAATTTCAACCACTTTTTAATCAACAATTACCTTTAAACACAACAATTAAGAATCATTTAACCAATGACATATTAGAACATCTAGTTAATAATAATTCCCAATTTGTTAACTCAAACATTGCTGCCAAATTTAAAGAAATGCTTAACAGTATAAGTAAGGATATTACAAATGAAGAAATAACAGAATGTTGTGCATATTATATCGCAGAATATTGCAACAGTAATAGCATAAAACCTAACTTTCAGGTTGGCTCTGCATCTAAACTGCACATCAATGCTTTAATAAATACAATTTATAAAAGTAATAATCCACAATATAAAAATTTGGATAAAGATATAAATAATCTTATTCAACAGATTAACGGCAAAATAGACTCAATAAATAATAATCAATTAGTTCAAGTCAATCAATTTAACAACCCAATACTTGCAACAGACCCACAATTATTACTAACACAACCAAATCAGCAGTATATATTTTGCCCACAAAACGAAAATGAATTATCCATATTGATAAACTTTATTAATTCTGGAGGCACGCAAATTGCTCAGCAAATAAATAAGCAACCTGGTGTTATTGCATCTCAGGTTGGCGTTGATTATAATCATGAAGCAATACTAAGCAATATAAAATCAGATTTTGCGATTATTTACAATAATGGTATTGCATCTCATAAATCTGGTAGAGTATTATTGTTAAAAATAGGTAACACCTTACTACATTTCCATAATGGCTCAGATACTAGATTTTGTCAGATCACCAAAATGCAAGATAATAACAATCAATTCGCTCAAAATAATTTATTATCAAACAACAATAATCAATTAATTAATATGGATAGTCAGATCATAGATAATAACCCAAATTTCTTAAGTTGTCAAAAGACTTATAGTCAAATGTTAACAAGTGCATTGATTAAAGTTATTGTTCAGAGAATAATACCCGACACCAATCAAGATATCAAGGACAAGATTGACGAGGCACTTTATGATGGAGATATTTGTATGACAGTCCGTCTTAATAGGAAAAAGGATCAACAAGAGTCAAATATACTGCAACAATTAGATAACATGCTTGAGCCTAGCTATAACGGTAATATATTATTAGAAGGTATATTTGCATTCCTTATAAACCCCGATCAATTGCTACTGAATAACAATTAAAATATTTTTATATTATTGTTAATTTTGCATGCATACATGACAATTGCCATCTTTACAATGGCAATTGTTTATTGATTTATTGTTCCGACCTAGCGTTTTAAGATTTTATAATGCTCTTCGAGGAAATTTTTATTATAGTTGCGATTAAAATCTGGGAGAGCGTTTAGAAGAAATGCTCCGTAGCTTTTTTCGATAATTCTGCCGTCGCAGATGGTGATTTGCCCATAGTCTTCTTCACCACGAAGAAGTCTACCTGTGGCTTGTATTAGTCTGATGCAGGTTTCTGGAATTGAGACTTCTTTAAAATAACTCATTTTTTCAAAATTACACCAATATTCTTGTACCAAATTTAATGGGTTTTTATGAACATCAAATGGGAGCTTGGTAATAATCACGTGCATACAGTATAACCCTGGGAGATCTACCCCTTCAGAGAAGGAATTTAACCCGAATATGATACTTGGTGTGCCATTGTCAATGTTATTTTTATGGATAGAAATAAGTTTTTGTGTACTTACAAAATCAGTTTGCATTAGGATATTTGATTGAATTTGTTTATCTAGTTGACTGTAGATATCTAGCATTTGAGTTTTATTAAAAAATAATACCAGTGTGCCGTATCCATCTTTATAATTTAATGCTTTTGTATTTAAATATTCGGCAAGTTCACAATTAAACTCATTTCTGGTTTTGTATTCTGGGGTGTAATTAAACTTAGGCACAATAATCTGTGATTGTTTGGCGTAGTTAAAACTTGCAGTAAGCCTTTGGTTAACTGTGTTAGAATATAAGTGGAGTCCGAGTTTATGCATATAATAAGTAAAGTTGTTATTTACCGATAATGTTGCGGATACTATAATGGCACCGTATACTTTAGTGAATAGTTTGTTAAATAGTAAATTTCCCACATGAGTTAATGATGAATGCACCATAAAGTCTATATCATTATTGTGTTTGTGTATTTCAATCCATTTGGCATTTGCATTATATCTTCCATCGTCATGGTTTATAATGCATTCACTGGTTGATACAATGGTTTCACAGTTACCAATATAATATCCAAGAGTATTGAGATTGTTTTCTATAATATAATCACTGCCATTTTTTAACTTTTCTCGCCATTTGGTATCAATCTTTTTGAGTTTTTCTAGTATATCACCTGTAATAAATAATAAATTTACAAAATGGTCTTTAAAAATTGCCATTTCTACGTTTAGGTAATCATTAATGACGAGTCTATCTTCATTAAATAAATTAATATTTCTACTAACCAATAACAATAATTTATCTAATTCATCAACAAGCCCTAATGTTTGAGTGTGGATATCATCTGAGACATTAATATCTAAATCACTGATATATAATTTTACATCTGGATTGTAGATAAACTTCGCGAGATTTTTAGAGGATTCGATAGCTTGTTTGATTGCAAAATGTG
Organism: Neisseriaceae bacterium; assembly: GCA_947470205.1. Taxonomy (GTDB): domain Bacteria; phylum Pseudomonadota; class Gammaproteobacteria; order Burkholderiales; family UBA11063; genus Aquella. Next base: position 12,319 of record CANISK010000001.1, read on the forward strand.
AGCTAAAGCTATCTATAGCGATATCTGTAAATGTGTGCCCTTCATCTAAACATAAAAGATAATCTTTTGGCGAACTGGGCAATACCACACCACCACCTAGGGTGATATCTGATAATAATAAACTGTGATTAGTGATAATGACATCACAATATTTTAACTGGTTACGCATTTTAAAATATGGGCATACTATGTTATCTTTTTGATTATACACACATGCAGTGCTTAGACACCCATCTTTATCCATTGTTATCATTGGGCGGGTAGCTTTTGAGATATTCACCGGGCAATCATTTAGGTTACCGTCCCATTTTTTATTGGCAAATAGTTTATCTACACGTAATAAAGATTCTTGGGTGTGATCTAACTCTGACAACATATCTGACCGATGGTCTGATGATAATGATAATTCGAGTTTATATGGACATAGGTAATTTGATCTACCGTTGGCAAGACCGTAAGTAAAGTCTATTCCACTATGTGCGATAAAATCTGGAATATCTTTTTCTAAAAGTTGCAGTTGCAAGGCTTTGGTGGCAGTGGAAATAACTAATTTTTTATTTAGTTTTTTAGCGTTAACTACTCCTGATAATAAATACGCCAAGCTTTTACCAGTACCAGTTGGTGCCTCTAAAATACAAATATTATGCCCATCTTCTTGTTTTGGATTTATATTGCTAAAACATTTGTCAATGATTTTTATCATTTCCAGTTGGCTATGCCGAACTTTTGAGTTCGGCATTTTACGGGTGATTTGTTCGTAAATTTCGGAAGTAGTTTTTTGTATCTCAGTGTCATTTGTCGTAATTGAATTTGTCATATCAGTTCCAATCTAACACACCCCCACTTTGATACTCTGTCACCCTCGTTTCGAAAAAGTTTTTTTCTTTTTTCAGGTCAATCATTTCACTCATCCATGGGAATGGGTTATTCACTCCTGGGAATAGCGGGTCTAAGCCAATTTGTTGCATTCTACGATTACAAATAAACCGTAAATATTCCTTGAACATAGTGGCATTTAACCCAAGCACACCGCGAGGCATGGTATCTTCTGCGTATGCATACTCCAAATCAACCCCTCGCCTAAATAACTCAATGGTATTTTTTTTAAATTCATCGGTCCATAGGTGCGGGTTTTCTAGTTTTATGGTGTTAATTAAATCTATTCCAAAATTACAATGCATGGACTCATCTCGTAGTATGTATTGGTATTGTTCAGCACTTCCAGTCATTTTGTTTTGTCTGCCAAGGGCTAAAATTTGTACAAAACCCACATAGAAAAATAATCCTTCCATAATGCACGCAAATACAATGAGTGAGGTTAGCAGCTTTTGATCACTGTCTACCGTGCCAGTTTTAAAGGTTGGGTCTGTAAGGGTATTTATAAAAGGGATGAGAAATTCATCTTTATCTTTGATGCTTGAAATTTCATTATATGCATTAAATATCTCGGACTCATCCAAGCCCAAGCTTTCTACAATGTATTGGTATGCATGAGTATGGATTGCCTCTTCAAATGCTTGCCGCAATAAAAACTGTCTACACTCAGGTGCGGTAATTTGACGATATGTACCAAGTACGATATTATTTGCAGCCAAGCTATCTGCCGTTACAAAAAACCCCAAGTTTCTTTTTACAATGCGTCTTTCGTCTTCAGTTAAACCATTTGGAGACTTCCACAGTTCAATGTCTCGTTGCATGTTTACTTCTTGTGGCATCCAATGGTTTGCACAAGAGGCAAGATATTTATCCCACGCCCATTTATATTTAAATGGAACTAGTTGATTTACATCTGTTGTGCCGTTAATAATTTTTTTATCTACTACGTTTACTCTATTTTTTTCTATTGTCAACATTGAACCTTCTGATATTATGTTATCTGTGTTGTCTATTTCTGTGAAAAGCTGTTCAGCGATATTAGTCATATTAATCTCCTACTCCATAAAAAGTGCATTTGTGTATTCTAGGGCATTAAAAGGCCTAAGGTCATCTATTGATTCACCAACTCCTATGAATTTGAGCGGAATTGGTCTTTCTTTTGCAATCGCACAAATAATGCCACCGCGCGCTGAACCGTCTAATTTGGTGATAATAAGCCCGGTTAAATTTAGTGCATCGTCAAATGCTTGTACTTGAGTCAAGGCGTTTTGCCCCATTGTAGAGTCTAGTACCAGTAAAATTTCGTGCGGCGCTGTTGCTAGTGCTTTTGTAATTGTACGTTTTACTTTTTTAATTTCTTCCATAAGGTTTAGTTGGGTGGGCAATCTCCCAGCTGTATCTGCAATAACGATATCTATCTTTTGTGCTATTGCTGATTGGATGGCATCATAGCATACTGCCGATGGATCTCCTTTATTTGCAGAGATAACTGTCACGTTATTTCTATTCCCCCATTCTATGAGCTGCTCTTTTGCTGCTGCTCTAAAGGTGTCTCCCGCAGCTAACATCACAGATTTACCAAGGGACTGAAAATATTTGGCAAGTTTACCAATTGAGGTAGTTTTACCTGCGCCATTTACTCCAACCATCATAATCACCACTGGGGTGTGTTCTGTGGTATTTAAATCTAATTTACTCTCTAGTGTGGCTAGTAATTCAAGCACACTATCTTTTAAAGTTTGCTTGAGTTCATTGCTATCTTTTAGACCCTTTAAAGTAACAGTTTTTCTAACTAGCTCTAAAAGATGAGTGGTGGCTTTATATCCAACATCTGCAGACAGTAGTACGTATTCTAATTCCTCATATAAATCTTCATCTATTTTACCACCACCAAAGACTGTAAGTATTTTTTTCCCAAAATTATCTCGGGTTTTTGATAGTTTTGATTTTAATCGCTCTGTCCATGAGATAGGTCTATCTGTGGTGCATGATTCTAATGTGGTATTGGTAACTTGATTATTGTCTGTATTTATCTGTTCAATATGCGGTGAATCTACCACAAGATCCTCTGTATTTTGTGGGCTATCTTTTGGTTTACGTTTAAAGAAATTGAGCACGATAATTAATCTTTCATGTTTTATTCTTATTTTAGCATATTTACACGGTAATATTTTAATTCTTCTATAGACTCTAAAATATCTGCAATCGCTTCATGTTTGTTGTGTTTTTTGAATCCATTGTAGATATCTGGGTACCATCTACGCGCTAATTCTTTTAATGTGCTTACATCTAAATTACGATAGTGTAAATATGTTTCAAAATTTGCCATATAGTTTACAAGAAATTTTCTATCTTGGTGAATGGTATTACCACATAACGGAGACTGTCCTTTTTTTACTAGCGGTTTTACAAGTTTTAATAATTCTTTTTCTACATATTCTAGACTGTAGATTGATGATTTAGATTTATCTATAAGCCCAGACTTAGTGTGGGTAGCGGTATTCCATTTATCCATTTGGTTTAGTATATTATCTGGCTGATGAATCACAAACGATGGAGACTGCGTTAGGATGTTTAGATTGAAGTCAGTCACCACAACCGCAACCTCCAAGATGAGATCGGTAGATGGATTTAAACCAGTCATCTCCATGTCTAACCATATTAAATTATCTAGCATAAAACTCTCTGGGTAACATAATATAATGTAGGTATGTTTTATAAGCACGTTTGATGGGGGAATGGTGGGCCCTGCTGGACTCGAACCAGCGACCAAAGGATTATGAGTCCTCTGCTCTAACCAACTGAGCTAAGAGCCCCCGATAAATGAGTTAGAAATTATCCCATAGTTTATACTTAGTATGCAATTAATTATTCAATGGTATAGCTAACATGTTGTATTATCTGACTATTTTATTCATGCCATCTATACAAATTAATAAATCTTACATTGGATATACAATTTTGCAATGAAATGATGTATAATTAATAAGCAATAACGTAAAAATATGAAAACTGCGAGCGTGTTATTTATGAGGTGTTGGTCATGCAAAGACTATTAATTATTTTATACGGTGTACTGGTGATTTCTATAAATGGATGTGGAGCTGGATCCACTGGTACAGCGAGCATTATAGCCGGAAACCCAGCTAATTGCGGTGGTGCAAGTGGCCAGATGAATCCCACTGGTTGCACGATACCGATAACATATAATACTGGGGGGGTTGCTGGTTTAAGTATTTCGTGCAATCAAACTGGTAGTCAATCATCAACCCCAATCCCCATCAACTTCAATAATTGTAATCCGGTGATAAATAGCAATTTCAGTCAATCATGTAATGTTACTATTTCTTATGCAGCAGGACTTGGAACATTTTCAACTTTTGTTGTATGTAATATAGGTACATCAACAAACAATTTGAATACCACTGGACAGGTTTTAGTCACAAATGTTAATTTATTAGAAACTAACACATCTGCATATTGATGTATGGCAAAGTGTTGTAGGGGGTAGATGAGTAGAAGACCAGTAACACTTCCTTGCCCCCGCAAAACTGTACGTGATACGCTCACATCATAACCATATTATTTACATGTCGTTCTTATCAATTTGGTTTATGTGCTCAACATATAAAGCAATATTTGTGTTAATGACATTTATAATATCAATAATAATTTTCGGAGTTATGATCTCTTTTATTCCTAGACCATTGTAAATACTGCAAATATCATTAGTAGTTTTTATTCGCATATCCTTCACACATTCATCTTCTTTTGTATATTTTTCTGGTAGTATATAATCCACCCCTTTCAATTGCTTCAACAGTGTCAATAATTTATCTAAGTCTTCATGAAACTGCCCATTAGCCTTCTCTGTAAAATTAATTGCCAGATAAGTCGTATCAATCACACTATTAGTAGCAGAATCCTTACCATAAATACCATGAACAAAGTCTGATGCTTCTTTACTAGCACTCAAATCATCAACAGCGTTATTGACATGGCTTAATTCCCGATAGTGTTGATAGTGATCAGCAAGAAGATGTTTATGCTGTTGATTTTTATTCTTCTCAATAGATGCCCTAAATGCATTATGTTTCTCCAATAGTGTGTCGTAGATTGTAATGGTATGCAAATTTGTGATTATCTGGTTTATTTGCTTGATAATTTCATCTGAGATGCCACCTTTTGTCACCACTTGATAGAGGTTTGGATGGCTCTCTTCTGTGATTTTTTTGTTTGTGCTCATAATAAAACTGCTTAGCAAATTATAATTCTTTTCTAAATCTAAATCTAAATTTGTATCAGACACGCACTTCAAAAGTTTAAGTCTCTTGGATAATTCATCTTTTAACTTAATGACATCAGTTTTTAATCTAGTTATATGTGTTTCTGTCATTGCTTTTTTTGTTTTTGGATATACCCCGCTCTGTATTTGCGTTACTATCGCCTGCATTTCCTGTTCTCTCTTCTTTATCAACATGATTATTCCAATAAATTCTAGCCATTTATGAGTAGAACTACTGGCTTTGAAAGTTTCATCAAATAAATGATCAAATCTTTGATATCTCTGGAGAAGTTGCTTTTCTAACTGATCGACCTCACCTGTTAATTGATTTATCTTATTTTCTTTTGATTTCATTTCATCTTGGTTGTCCGGAGTGGGCTCTTGCAGTTTCTTTATGTTTTCTTTTGTCTGCTGTATCTTATCAAATAATTTTCCATCTCTAACATCGCTAATTTGGTGAGAGGCATCTTTGCATTGATTTAATCTGATATGTAAATTTTCACATTGACTACCGGTACGCGCAGCGTGTACTTGATATGCAATATGATGGGCTAACAATTCGAATTGCTGTTTTGCATCTTCACAAGCAGACCCGAGCCCTTGAACTGTATGCATCATTTTTTTAAAATTAAATTTTATATCTAAAAGCGCTAATTCCAGTTGTTTTATATTTTTTGGTTCTCCAATGATGCCTTGCTTTAAAATATCCCTGTCTGGATTTTGTGATTGCTCAATGATGTTAAGATTATCCTCAAGAGATTTAACATTTTGTGTTAATTCAGAAGATTCTGCTAATTTGTGCAGTTCATCTACTGCTTTTGAGTATTTATTATATTGTATTTGTATCTTGTCATATGTTTTCTTTAATGCGATCTTTCTCTCAACAATTTTTTTGCGCTCTATTAAATCGAACAATTTTGCTTTGTTTAGCTTAATTTCATGTTCTATAAGCATACTCCCATAGTCTTGTGACGCTTCTTTTAGTCCTGCTGTTTTTGGCAATATTTTACTGTCGCTTTTTATACGCCCTTCCAATTTACTTATATCGTTTTCTAGTTGAACCACGGTCACGTTTGTGATATCTGGAAAAGCTTCTGCTACTTTCTTCGATATATTGGACAACATTTGTGTAAACTCAGCGCGACAATTCTTAAATTTTTCGATGTTGCTATCAATGTTATTCTTTAATTCTTCATATTTTTGCTTCACATCATCAATACCATCTCGTAATTGTGACACCTCAAGATTAGGAAAATATGCTCCGTTTGAATATTGCTGTTGCGATGTTTGCTTTTGAGCATTTGATGGTTGCACAACTTTATCTTCATGTGTTATCATTTGTATTTTCCTTAATAGAGTAAAATTATTTGTAACTAATTGACGCTTAAATGCGAATTTTGATCTAAAATAAATTTAGTTAAAACAACATTATAATTGTCATTCCCGCTGCATGTGGGAATCTATTATAATAATAAGAACATGGATTCCCAATCAAGTTGGGAATGACAGAATTTTTATCTCTTAACTAACATTATATTATATATTAATGAATATAAATTTTCTGAAGAAAATTTCTTCAGATGCGCAAATTGTAAAATAAGATGCGAAAATTGGGAAATAACCAAAAACACGAACTAGATAAGCGTAGCGCTTTAGGTTTTTATGTATTTTTTAGATATTTAAATTTAAATATTGAGAATGAGGCAGTTTATAATGTTAATGTATTAGCAATTAACACACCTGCATCTTGATGCTGATGTAATGGGGAGATGGATTCCCGCCACAGTTTACCCTCGACCATGATCGGGGGCGGGAATGACAGGGTTATTCGCGGGAATGACAAAGAATAAAGTTAATCAATTATTTCAAACTCTACAGGCGCGGATACATGAGTTGTTGCTTTATGTAAAGTAGCAGCTTTATCTTTATTTATTTGACGCGCTTTATGATATGCATATCCAGTTCCTGCTGGAATTAGACGGCCCATTACTACATTTTCTTTTAAGCCACGCAGTGGATCTACCTTACCTACAATCGCAGACTCGGTGAGCACACGTGTAGTTTCTTGGAATGATGCCGCAGAAATGAAAGAGTCTGTTGACAAAGATGCTTTGGTTATACCTAAGAGAATATTTTTGTACTCTATTGGTTTTAAACCTTTTTTTAGCAATGTATCATTTTCATCTAAAACTGCAGCACGTTCTGCCTGTTCGCCTTCCAGATAAATATTGCTATCGTTAGGATTTACAATCACTATACGACGTAGCATTTGACGCACTACTACTTCAATGTGTTTATCATTAATCTTCACACCTTGCAAGCGGTATACTTCTTGTATCTCCGATGAGATATATTTTGAAAGCTCTTCTACACCTTTCATATCAAGTAATTCATGTGGATCTACCGGTCCATCTACTATCGCCTGCCCACGCTCTACATACTCCCCATCATTTACTAAGATATTTTTATCTTTAGGAATTGAAAGCTCTACGGAATCTCCGCCTACTGAAATTATTTTAACCTTATGTTTCCCTTTGGTCTCTTTTTGAAATGATGTGGTTCCAGAAATGGGTGCCAACATGCCGGCATCTTTTGGAATGCGAGCTTCAAATAATTCGGCAACTCTTGGCAGACCACCGGTGATATCTCTGGTTTTTAGGGATTCTTGTTGTTTTTTTGCAATTACGTCTCCAGCGTGCACTTCCCCACCATCTCGTACAGTGATGATATCACCAATTTGGAAACTAATTAATACCGGCGTATTTGCGCCATGCATTTTGATTTCTTCATTATCGCTATCGTATAATCTTGCTATTGGTCTTAATGTCTTGTCTTTTGTTTTAATACCTTTTACTTTAGCAGGATCAATTACTTTCAGTGTAGTAAGCCCAGTTACTTCATCTGATTCCTTAACCACGGTTAAACCTTCTTTGATGTTCTCAAGTGAAATTCTACCTGAATATTCAACGATTACTGGTCTTGAATGTGGATCCCATGAGGCTAATTTATCACTGATTTTAACCTCCATGCCTTCGCGAATATAAATTACCGCACCATATGGAACTCGATGTCGCTCACGTTCACGATTATGAATATCTACAATTGAAACATCTGATGATCTGGAAATTACTATCATATCTCCATTTTGTTTGTTTACATAACGCAAATCATGATAATTTACAAAACCATTTGACCGTGCTTCAATCTGATTAACAGCTGCCGCACGAGATGCTGCTCCTCCGATATGGAATGTACGCATAGTAAGCTGTGTACCAGGCTCTCCGATTGACTGAGCCGCAACAATACCAACAGCCTCTCCAATATCCACTCGATATCCACGTGCCAAATCACGACCATAACATTTTGCGCATAACCCATATCTAGTTTTACATGTAAGTGGTGTTCTTACTTTTACTTCATCAATATTGCGAGAATCAATCTGTAGGACTATAGCTTCATCAAGCAAGGTCCCATTTTTTACAATTACATTATTTGTGTCTGAATCTATAATATCATCAGCAGATACTCTGCCTAATACTCTATCCCTTAATGATTCAATGACATCTCCACCTTGTATTACAGATCTCATAATAACACCATCTGATGTGCCGCAATCTTGCTCGGTAATCACTAGGTCTTGAGTTACATCCACAAGTCGTCGTGTTAAGTAACCTGAATTTGCAGTTTTAAGTGCTGTATCTGACAAACCTTTACGCGCTCCATGTGTTGAGATAAAGTATTGGGCAACAGTTAATCCTTCACGGAAGTTGGCTGTAATTGGAATTTCCATAATTGAGCCATCTGGTTTTGCCATTAATCCGCGCATACCAGATAATTGACGAATCTGTGCTATAGAACCACGCGCACCAGATTCTGCCATCATGTAAATGGAATTAAATGAATCTTGTTCAGTGAAATTACCAGATTTATCTTTTACTTTTTCTTTAGATAACTCTTGCATTAGGGTTTTAGCTATATCTTCACTACATCTACCCCAGATATCAATAATTTTATTATATCGCTCACCTTGAGTGACTAACCCATCTTGATACTGACGAGTAATTTCTTCTACTTCTTTTTGAGATGCTTCAATTTTTTTAGCTTTTGTAGTTGGCACATGCATATCATTGAGGCACACTGAAATACCTGCTTTGGTAGAATATGTAAACCCTGTGTATACAATCTTATCTGCAAAAATTACTGTATTTTTAATGCCGCATTGGCGAAAAGCTACATTTATAAGTTTTGCTACATCTTTCTTTTTAAGTGGTCTGTCTATTAAATCAAAATCCAATCCTTTGGGTAAAATTTGTGAAAGAATTGCCCTACCAACTGTAGTTTTTCTTCTTACAATATGTGGAATAAATTCATCATTAGCATCTCTTTTGTATTCAGTGAGACGCACTGTAATTAGGGCATGTAGCCCAATTTGTCCAGTTCTATATGCTTTTTCTACCTCTCTTACGTCTGCAAATATTCCATCTTCACCTTTATCATTTATTTTTTCTCGTGTTAGATAATATAAACCCAAGATAATATCTTGTGATGGTACTATGATTGGCTCACCATTTGCTGGGGAGAGTACGTTATTAGATGCAAGCATTAATGTTCGAGCTTCCATTTGTGCTTCAATACTAAGTGGCACATGTACTGCCATTTGGTCACCATCAAAATCGGCATTAAATGCTGAACATACTAATGGATGCAATTGAATTGCTTTGCCTTCAATTAAAATTGGTTCGAAGGCTTGAATGCCAAGTCTATGTAAAGTAGGCGCACGATTTAGTAGAATTGGGTGCTCGCGAATCACATCTTCTAAGATATCCCATACCACTGGAGCTTCAGTTTCAACCATGCGTTTTGCGTGTTTTATCGTTGGGGATTCACCAAGTGCTTGCAATTTATGATATACAAATGGTTTGAATAATTCTAAAGCCATGATTTTTGGTAAACCACATTGATATAAACGAAGTTTAGGGCCAACTGTAATCACAGAACGACCTGAATAATCCACGCGCTTACCAAGTAAGTTTTGACGAAAACGACCAGATTTACCTTTTATCATTTCTGCTAATGATTTCAGTGGGCGTTTATTAGCTCCAGTTATTACCTTACCACGCTTGCCATTATCAAAAAGTGAATCCACCGCCTCTTGTAACATCCTACGCTCATTACGTAAAATAATTTCTGGAGCACGCAATTGGATTAATTTTCTAAGTCTATTATTGCGATTAATAACTCTCCTGTAGAGATCATTTAAATCGCTAGTTGCAAACCTACCACCATCCAAGGCAACCAATGGGCGTAAATCAGGTGGAAGTACTGGGATTACATCCATAATCATCCACTCTGGTTTAATTTCAGAACGTTTAAAGCCTTCTAGCACTTTAAGGCGTTTAGCGAGTTTTTTGAGATTGGTATCTGATTTGCTCGTAAGCATTTCTTCTTTAATAGATGCAATTTTGGAATCTAATTCAATAGATTGCAGCATTTCCCTTACCGCCTCTGCCCCAATTCCAACTCTAATTTTATCTGCGTCATCACGCTCCACCAGAACATTGTACTGTTCTGGAGATAGTATGTCGCCAGCTCGAATTGATGTTTTATCATCTTTGGGGTGTTTTGGTGGATCAATTTTATCAATTACTTCAATAACTGCATATGCTTCAAAATATAATACGTGTTCTATGTCACGCAATGGCATATCAAGCACCATACCCATACGCGATGGAAGAGATTTTAAGAACCAAATATGCGCAACTGGTGATGAAAGCTCTATGTGCCCCATCCGCTCTCTACGTACTTTTGCTTGAGTAACCTCAACGCTACATCTTTCACATATTACACCACGATGTTTAATTCGTTTATATTTACCACACAAACATTCGTAATCTTTGATTGGCCCGAAAATACGCGCACAAAATAAACCGTCACGCTCAGGTCTTAGCGTACGATAATTTATGGTTTCTGGTTTTTTAATTTCCCCATAAGACCATGACCTAATTTTTTCCGGGGAAGCTATTCCAATACGTATACATCCATAGTTATCATTATTTTGCAATTTATCTACTAATAGACTACCTAAATCTAGCATAATTATTTACCTTTTGTATATTTATTGATAAGTTTATTCATATTTGCAGAGCATCCACACTCAAAGTATTTGGGTTTTAGGCAAGCCGGAAATCCCAAAGACAAAGAGTATCTGTTATTCTTCTAGTTCCATGTCAAGCCCCAGAGCCCTTACTTCTCTTGTGAGGACTTTAAACGCTTCTGGAATGTCAGCAGTTATCCTATGTTCACCTTCTAAAATATTTTCATACATTATTGCACGTCCTTCAATATCATCAGATTTTACAGTTAACATTTCCTGTAATGTATAAGCAGCTCCATAAGCCTCTAACGCCCATACCTCCATTTCCCCAAATCTTTGTCCCCCAAATTGTGCTTTACCCCCCAATGGTTGCTGAGTTACTAAAGAATAAGGTCCGGTAGAGCGAGCATGAACTTTTTCATCCACTAAATGATGCAATCTTAAAACATACATGTAACCCACGGTGACTAGTCTGTCAAATTTATCGCCAGTCAAACCATCATATAACTGTAATTGACCAGATTCTGGTAAATCAGCTAAATCTAACATCTGTTTAATCTCGGTCTCTTTTGCACCATCAAACACTGGGGATGCAAAAGGTACACCATCTTTTAGGTTATGCGCCAATGTTAATATTTCCGTATCATTTAAAGATTTAATATCTTCATTCTTGCCAGAAATGTTATAGATAGTTTCAATAAATTTTTTAACTTCTGCTAAATTTCTTTGTTTACGTAACATATCATTGATTTTATCCCCCAAGCCTTTAGCGGCCAATCCTAAATGTACCTCTAAAATCTGTCCGATGTTCATACGTGATGGCACACCAATTGGATTTAATACCACATCAACCGCTTTTCCATTCTCCATATACGGCATATCTTCAACTGGTAATACTTTGGATATAACACCTTTATTACCATGTCTTCCTGCCATTTTATCTCCAGGCTGAAGTCTACGTTTGATGGCCACAAAGACTTTAACCATTTTTATCACACCATTTGGCAAATCCACCCCCTGATGCAATTTGTCTTTGTGTTGTTTGAACTGAGACTCTAAATCATGTCGTTTGATTTCAATTGCTTTGCTGATATTTTCTATTTGACAATTAATGTCATCATCTGTGGTTTTAATATTAAACCATGCGCGTTGATCTTTTAGGAGATTGAGTGCATCTTCAGTAATAACACCTTTGTGTTTAACTGTACCAGTCTTACCAAGTAATAATTCATATACTCTACCTAATGCATCTTGCTCTATGATGGTTATTTGATCTGTTAAATCTTGGCGGTATTTTTTTAAATCACTTTCAATTATGCTCAAACTTCTTTGGTCTAATTTATTTGGATCACGATTGAATACTTGTACGTCAATAACAGTACCTTGCATACCTATTGGTATACGAAGAGATGTATCTTTCACATCCGATGCTTTTTCACCAAATATTGCTCGAAGAAGTCTCTCTTCTGGTGTTAGTTGTATTTCACCCTTTGGAGTCACCTTACCCACTAGTACATCTCCAGCCTTTACCTCTGCACCAACATAAACAATACCAGTGTCATCAAGTCTTGCTAACTGAGATTGTGATAAATTTGGAATGTCACGCGTAATTTCTTCATTGCCTTGTTTGGTTTCACGAGACACCACCAACAATTCCTCTATATGTACTGAGGTATACTTATCTGATTCAATTAATTTTTCTGAAATAAGAATGGAATCTTCAAAATTGTACCCATTCCAAGGCATAAATGCCACTAAAACATTTTGACCAACTGCCAATTCACCCAAATCAGTAGCAGAGCCATCTGCGATGACATCTCCGTGACTAATTATATCTCCAACTTTTACAATTGGTTTTTGATTTAGGCAGGTATTGCTATTACTTCTAACATACTTAATGAGATTGTATATATCAACACCAATATCTTTGTCTTTTACTTCATCATTGTGAGCTTGTATAATTATCCGTCCGCCGTCCACATAATTTACCACACCACCACGTTTTGCGATTACCACTGTGCCTGAGTCAATTGCTGTTACACGTTCCATACCGGTACCAACCAATGGTTTCTCTGCTCTAATACACGGCACTCCTTGACGTTGCATATTTGAACCCATGAGCGCACGATTTGCATCATCATGTTCTAAAAATGGTATAAGAGATGCAGCAACTGATACAACCTGATTGGTTGATACGTCCATGTAATCCACAGTATCAGCTGGCACCAATAGAGTTTCACCTTTTTGACGAGCCGTTACCATGGAATCTATAAAATTACAATTTGTATCTAGTTTGGCATTTGCCTGTGCAATAACAAATTTGCTCTCATCAATTGCTGATAAATAATCAACGTCTTTAGTAACCACTCCATTTTTTATTTTACGATATGGTGTCTCCAAGAAACCAAATGGGTTTGGTCTTGCATATATTGCCAATGAATTAATCAGTCCAATATTTTGCCCCTCTGGTGTTTCAATTGGACACACACGTCCATAATGCGTAACATGTACATCACGCACTTCAAAACCAGCTCTATCACGAGTTAACCCACCTGGCCCTAATGCGGAAATACGTCTTTTATGAGTTATTTCAGAAAGTGGATTAGTGTGATCCATGAATTGGGATAATTGACTAGTTGCAAAGAAATCTTTTAAACTTGATGTGATTGGTTTTGCACTAATTAATTTATTTGGTAATAAATCTTTGTGCTCTAGCGGTTGGGTGAGTTTATCTTTTACCGCTTTATCAATCCGAGATAATCCAGCCCTAAATTGATTTTCAACTAATTCCCCCACACCACGTATTCTTCTGTTACCTAAGTGATCTATATCATCCACATTACCCCTGCCATTACGTAATTCAATTAGAATAGCAAGTGTAATGATGATATCTGAATTGTTTAATCGTACAGATTCTTTTCCGGTGGTTTTTTTGGCAAGCTTAGCAACAAGTTTGGTAAACCATATTGGCGCTTTTGGATCTAATTCGTTTTGATAAGTACGAGCATCAAATTTAAATCTACCAACTTGTGAGAGATCATAAGTATCGTGGTTAAAAAATATGCGCTCAAAAACTGTTTTTGCAATTTCTTCTGAATATGGCTCCCCTGGTCTCATCATTTTATAGATTTGATGAATTGCCTCTACTGATGTTTTTGCGGTTTCTTTACTTGCTTCTTCATCTCTTAAGGTATCTAATAAATAACTACCCTGATCTAAGTCATTTACATGAAGGGTGTAGATTTTTTTCACACCACATAGCAATGCTTTTTTAATTAATTCTTCTGTCAATATGGTATTTGATTGGGCAAATACTTCGCTACTTGCTGCATCTATTAAATCTGCACCAAGCACCCTACCAATTAAATCATCAATTGGTACAGCTATTTCCTTAATTTCAGCCGCTTCTAAGTCTTTAATATGTTTAGTGGTAATTTTTTTGTCTTTAGCAATGATAACTTTACCAGCACTGCTTACAATATCAAATTTTGCAACTTCACCCTTTAAGTGATTTGCAGTAATCTTTTTACTAATTTTTTCAGATTTTATTGTATATTCATCTTTATCATAAAACAAGTCTAAAATTTGACTATGATCACAATTTAATGCCTTTAACAACAAAGTGACATTCATCTTTCTACGTTTATCAATTCTAAAATATATTAGATCTTTGCCATCAAATTCTAAATCTAACCAGCTACCTCTGTACGGTATTATTCTTGCTGAGTATAATAATTTGCTCGCCGAATGATTTTTTCCATTATCATGTTCAAAATATACGCCAGGAGAACGATGTAATTGAGCCACCACCACGCGTTCGTTTCCATTAATAATAAATGAGCAGTTATCAGTCATAAAGGGTATTTCACCCATATACACATTTTCTTCTACGCTATGTAAAATTGTTTTTAAATCTTTTTCTCTATCATAGATTGTGAGCCTAATTTTTGCATGCAATTTACCTGCATACGATATTCCACGCAACAAACATTCTCTAACATCAAACACTGGATTAGTTAGATAATAACCAATGTAATCCAGACGAGTTGCACCGTTATTGGACATAATGGGAAATACATCATTAAATGCTTTTTGCAATCCAATATCCACTCTTCCCTCTGGAGACAACCCTCTTTGTAAAAATTCTTCATATGATTGTTTTTGCATTGCGAGTAGGTACGGAGCCGTTATGGCTGTTTCTTGCTTAGCAAAACTTTTACGTATGCGTTTTTTTTCTGTAAATGAATAGCCCATATTTTCAAGCTCCAAAGATTAAGATGGTTATTTTATAAATTTAAAAAGAAATAAAGAAAAGATTACCTCATTTATAAGATAACCTTTTTATACTTTTCGTCTTCAAAACCTGGACGTTGTTAAAAACAAAAAAATTATTTCTTATACACTAAAGTATACCGCGTCATAAATTTTTTATTTTTGCCTAGTCCAAATTTCAAATACTTTGAGTATACAAAAATGTATGTAAATTATTTGATTTCAGCTTTTGCACCGGCATCAAGAATTTTCTTTAAAAATGCTTCGGCATCAGCTCTAGACACCCCTTCTTTAATTGCTTTTGGTGCCGCCTCTACCGCAGCCTTAGATTCAGCGAGACCAAGACCGGTAATTTCACGTACAACTTTAATTGCAGCCACTTTGTTGCTACCTGCTTCAGTCAAAATTACGTCAAATTCTGTTTTCTCTTCAACTGTAGCCGCTGCAGCTCCACCAGGAGCAGCAACTGCAACTGCTGCCGCAGACACTCCAAATTTTTCTTCCATTTCTTTTACGAGCTCAGATAAGTCAAGTACAGTCATCTGTGCAACAGCATCAATAATATCTTGTTTAAGAATAGCCATTTATAACTCCTAATAATTTTACATTAAATGCGTAATTAAATTACGCCACTTGTTCTTTTTGTTTTTTAATTGCATCAATACAGCGCACAAATTGTGCGGGAATTTGTTGCATAACACCCAATAGCATGGCAAGTAATTCATCTCTACTAGGAATGGATGCTAATTTTTGAATTGCATTTACATCTAATTCTTTTTCGTTATACATACCTGCGATAATTTTCACGGCTTCAGCCCCTTTGGCGAAGTCATGGATAATTTTTGCAGCTGCAATTGGATCACTAGATGCGCTATAAATTAACTGACCGACCATTTTGTCAGCAAGTGGTGCAAATTTTGTATTTGCAACAGCTTTACGCACTAGGGTATTTTTAATTACCTTTAAGTAAACGTTTGCTGCGCGTGCTTGTTTTCTAATTGCAGTCATCTTATCTACAGTAACTCCATCATATCTTGCGATAACGATAGTCTGAGAAGATTCCAACACAGAAGAAACAGCATTTATAACAGCCTGTTTACTCTCTTTATTTAAACCCAAAGTTTATCCTCCTATATGTTCACGACAATAGCGGTTAAAAACTATACTCTTTATCTTTGAACTTTATGCTGCGTTGAAGTTTAAAATTCAAATACTTCGAGTATATTCAATATACTCATTCATTTATGATTAATGATATAAATGTTTATTCTTAAACCAACTATCTACGTAGGATTTTATCTTTTAAAACAAAACGCTTCCTACGGTCTTTGATAATACGAATATAGCACCTGTATAATTTGGTATATATTCGCCCCTATTGTTGCTATACGTACTTAATTAACTTAAAAGCTCTACTAAGTATGATATAGCAACTATTATCTTGCTATCGTGGATTGATCAATTTTTACACCAATACCCATTGTGCTAGATAGATTAATACGTTTTACATATTGACCTTTACTACCAGAAGGTTTGGCTTTAATTAATGCATCCAGCAATGCAGATATATTTTGTGATAATTGTTCTGTTGTAAATGATGATCGCCCTACTGTTGCGTGTATAATACCGTTTTTATCCGTACGGTATTGAATTTGTCCTGCTTTTGCGTTTTTAACTGCAGTTGCAACATCAGCTGTCACTGTACCAACTTTTGGATTTGGCATTAACCCACGTGGACCTAAAATTTGTCCAAGAGTACCCACAATACGCATTGTATCTGGGGTTGCGATTGCTAGATCAAAATTTATATTACCTTTTTTTACTTCGTCTGCTAGGTCTTCCAAGCCCACGATATCTGCGCCAGCATTTTTTGCAGCCTCTGCCGCTGCACCTTGAGCAAAAACCGCTACTTTTATTGTTTTACCTGTGCCGTTTGGTAACACCAACGCGCCTCTGATCATTTGATCTGATTTACGTGGATCTATACCTAAATTTACTGATAAATCTATCGATTCATCAAATTTGGCAGTAGCATATTTTTTGATTAACTCAACAGCCTCAGTTAGTGGATATAGAGTTTGTTTATTGATATCAACTGATAGCTTTTGTTTTTTGGTGAGTTTAGTCATTATTTCACCCCTTCCACATCAATACCCATACTACGCGCAGAACCTGCAATAATACGGACCGCTGCATCCATATCTGCTGCTGTTAAGTCTGGTTCTTTGATTTTAGCAACTTCTTCAAGTTGTGCACGAGTAAGTTTTGCTACTTTATCTGTATGTGGCTTTGGACTACCTTTGGTAATTTTTGCAATTTTTTTAAGCAATGCAGTTGCAGGTGGTGTTTTGGTAATGAATGTAAAACTTTTGTCTGCATATGCGGTAATGATAACAGGGATCTTCATACCTGGTTCCATGCCCTGAGTTTTTGCATTAAATGCTTTACAGAATTCCATAATATTAAGACCACGTTGCCCTAGAGCTGGTCCAATTGGAGGTGATGGATTGGCTTTTCCTGCAGGAATTTGCAGTTTAATAAAGCCTATAATTTTTTTTGCCATGTTTTGACTTATGCCTTAAAAATGGGTAAATATCGTGTTTTATGTATTATTGCAATAGTTTTCTATTGTCAATGCACACTCCCCTACCTCAAAAAATAAAAAATTTTTGAGCACTAAATTGTAGCACATAATTTATGATGATATGCATATTTTTATATAAAATTTGCAATGCGCATAATTTACAATTTGCGAATGACACAAATTTGTCACTATTTTCTCTAAAAATAATATGATAGACTACTACTTGCTTTTGCGAAAATGTTTTACCAATTGATCAAAAAATCACTGATTTAACCATATTAAGCTGTTCATTACCCACAAGTATTAAATAAATTGATACACAAGGATTTAAAAGCAGTTTAAATGTTAAAGATAATTCAAAAATAACTTAAAATTTATAAAATATTGATTGTTTTAATGACAAAATATTGTAAATTCACTTTCAATATAA
>CANISK010000002.1 GCA_947470205.1 Neisseriaceae bacterium
TAGCAAATATCAATTACATTATGATGAAGCATATTATTGGGTTTTTAGTCAACATTTATCATTATCATATTACGACCATCCGCCAATGATAGCCTATCTTATTAAATTATTCTCAATATTTGGGCATAACGAATTTACGGTAAGAATGGTGGCATTGTCAACAACCATCATAACTGCATTGTCAATATATTGGCTAACCAAAACAATGTTTGATAAAAAAATCGCTAACATGGCGTTTTTTTTGGCTTTATGTAGTCCAATAGTAGAAGCAATATTTTTTTTGGCAACTCCAGATAGTCCATTTCTAATGTTTTGGGCATTATCTTTATATGTTACCTATAAAGGTATTTTCGAAAATAAAAAGCGTTGCATCTATTTTTCTGGGCTTGTTATAGGTTGTGGAATGTTATCTAAGTACATTATGATACTATTCGTACCTTCATTGTTATTATTTTTATTGTTTTCAAAAAATTACCGCTATCATCTAAAACAAATTCATATATATATAATGCTATTGATAGCATTTATGGCAACACTACCAGTAGTTTACTGGAATTATACACATGATTGGGTATCATTTTTATTTCAAATTCATCATGGAATTAGTGAAACTTCATTCAATCTTGGGGCATTTACTGATTACCTAGGGGGGCAATTATTGATCTGCGGTATCCCAGTATTTTTATCGTTATTATATTTTATTATTCGTTACGGTAAATTTATAATCACACAAGATAAGTTGGCATTTTTATTTTGGCCTTGTTTATTTTCTTTTGGTTTTTTTGGTTATCGTGCATTATTCCAACACATGGAAGCAAATTGGGCGGCAGGTAGTTATATATCAGGCTTTATATTAGTTGCTTATTTTGTAATTAATAATAAAATAAAATGGATATCATCTGTATCTTTTGGTTTTATTATGATTATTATCACATTAGCCAAATTACCATTATTATTTACTCCACAAGCATTACACAATAGAAATGAAATTAAAATGGTAAACTCATTTTATGGCTCAAAAGAACTTATCAAAAATATAACCAAATTTACTGATAAAGACGATATAATACTTGCTTGTGATTATGGGAATGCCTCTAAAATATGGTTTTATTTAAATTCGCATCAGATCTACGTATTAGAAAAATTTAAGTATGCGCATATGTATCAGTATTGGAATCAAAATCTTCCAATGCCAATTAAAAGTGCAGTGTATGTTTGTGATAATAATGTGGATGTAAACTCCAATGAGGCAATCCATAGTTACTTTAAAACTGTCACTTTAAAACAAATAGCAACATATGATAATATTGTTGGCAGTAAAGGGTTGTATATTTACAAAGTAACCAACTAACATACGCACTCTTTGTCTTTTGAATTTATACGTTGTTAAAGTTTAAAAAATTTATTTACTGACGCAATTTCGATATAAGAAATGTAAAAACACAGTCATTGCGAGCTATGATTTATCAGGGTGTGGCAATCTCAAATTGATTACTCAGCAGCGGTGTGTGAAATAGTTATCTATAAAAAAGGTTTAAAGTATGAAATCATTAATAATCGTGGCAACATATAACGAAAAAGACAACATCGTAACATTAATAGATGAGATATATCATTACGTACCATTTGTGGATATATTGGTGATAGATGATAACTCCCCAGATGGAACATACAAACTCGTGGAAGATTTGTTGGCCAGCAAATACAAAGATAAGTTATTTATCATTAAAAGACCAGGCAAAATGGGTCTAGGTACTGCATATGTGGCAGGATTTAACTGGGCACTACAAAATAATTATGACAATATTCTTCACATGGATGCAGACTTTTCTCATCACCCGCGCTATTTACCACAATTTTTTGAAGAAATAAAATCAAATGATTTGGTGATAGGGAGTAGATATGTAGACGGCGGTGGAGTTAAAAACTGGGGGTTAATTAGACGAATTATCAGTAAATTTGGTGGCATATATTCACGTATCATTTTGGGTTTAAAAATTCGTGATCTCACTGGTGGATTTAAATGCTTCAAACGAAAAGTTTTAGAGACTATAGATATCAACAGCCTCAAATCAACTGGATACTCCTTTCAGGTAGAAACTACTTATAAGACATCTTTAAGTCATTTTACCATTAAAGAAATCCCCATTATCTTCGAAGATAGAAGAGTGGGGCAATCTAAAATGTCATCAAAAATTTTCCTTGAAGCGTGCCTCATGATTATCAAATTAAGATTAGGCACTAAGATGAATAAATAATTGATATTTATTGACTTTTTTTCTTATGTATGGGCTTACCAATTGTCCATATTTGAGTTTCTATGTCGTAGTAAAACCAAGAGAATTTTTAATTCCTCACAGACTGCCGCAACAATACCATGATGATCCATAACTTGTGTGCTTATATTGGTATCTGCATTTATGTTTCAAGATTAATTTTTATATACTATGTTTGTCAAATTGTAATATAATATTGCCATGTGTGTGTTGTTATCGAAAGGTGTAAATGTTGAATAAAATAATCAAATTAACGTCATATATTATGCTGTTTACAGCATCAATATGGTTATCTGGCTGTGATGCGGTAATGTTAAACCCAAAAGGAGTTATATCCGTTCAAGAGCATAATCTTATTTTCACCGCTCTTGGTCTTATGATGATCGTGGTAATCCCCACCTTCATTCTCACTTTTATTTTCGCGCGCAAGTATCGTGCAAGCAACGAACATGCTAAATATGACCCAACATTCACTCATAACACATTAGTGGAAGTGGTGTGCTGGGGGGTGCCAATAGTCATATGTGCCATATTAGGTACAATAATATGGAGTACAACCCATAAACTAGACCCATATAAGCCATTAGTATCAGATGTGAAGCCTGTTACCATACAAGTAGTGTCATTAGATTGGAAATGGCTATTTATTTACCCCGAACAAAATATTGCAACGGTGAATTTTGTTGAGTTTCCAGTAAATACTCCAGTGAATTTTAGAATCACTGCAGATGCACCCATGAATTCATTGTGGATTCCGCAGCTTAGCGGACAGATATATTCCATGACTGGCATGCAAACCAAGTTACACATTATGGCAAATGAAATTGGCGACTACAATGGTAATGCGGCAAGTTACTCTGGTGCTGGCTTCTCTGGTATGAAATTTATCGCAAGAGCAACCTCAAAGAGGGATTTTGATGCTTGGGTAAATAATATTCATACTTTAAACAATCCATTAAGCGGAGAAAGGTATTTAAATTTATCCAAACCATCAGAAGATGAACCAGTGCAATATTTTAGCACTGTGCGAGATGGTCTTTACGAAGACATTATCATGAAATTTATGATGCCTGGAGTGGACTTAACTAAACCACATGTGCATATGGATATGTAAATACTCTTTATTTGAAGTGTTAATTTTTGTGTATTACTTTATAAATATAAATTAGGGAATAATAAATATGTTTGGAAAGCTTAGTCTTAACGCAATCCCTACCGAGCCAATTATCCTTGGTGCTACTGGCTTTATGGGATTAGCTGTACTTATTATCTTAGGTGCATTGTTTTATTTTAAAAAATGGGGTTGGCTATGGCGTGAGTGGCTAACTTCAGTGGATGCTAAAAAAATTGGTATAATGTATCTTATTTTAGCTCTCGTTATGTTGATGCGTGGGTTTTCAGATGCCGTTCTTATGCGCTCTCATCTTATGCTCTCCGTTGGAAATAATCACGGATTTTTACCGCCATTCCACTACGATCAAGTCTTCACCGCACACGGTGTGATTATGATTTTCTTCATGGCAATGCCATTTATGTTCGCTTTATTAAATTTGGTTGTACCATTACAAATAGGCGCAAGAGATGTGGCGTATCCATTTTTAAACTCGTTTAGTTTTTGGCTAACTGCAGCAGGAGCTGTGCTTGTAAATATTTCTCTATTTTTAGGAGAGTTTGCAAAGACTGGTTGGCTTGCTTACCCTCCATTATCAGAGCTTCCATTTAGCCCTGGGGTTGGGGTTGACTACTACATATGGAGTCTTCAGATATCAGGTCTTGGTACATTATTAGCTGGGATTAACTTTATCGTAACTATATTAAAAATGCGCTGCCCTGGTATGACACTTATGAGAATGCCAGTGTTTACTTGGACTGCGTTATTTAGCATGATATTAGTAGTGATAGCATTTCCGGTGTTGACAGTTACTTTAGCTATGCTTGGATTAGACAGATACCTAGATATGCACTTTTTTAGCACTGATTTTGGTGGTAACCAAATGATGTATGTAAACATGATATGGGCGTGGGGGCATCCAGAGGTATACATCCTCATTCTTCCAGCATTTGGAATTTTTTCCGAAGTAGTTGCCACATTTTGTAAAAAAGCATTATTTGGTTATACCACTATGATATGGGCATCAGGGGCAATTACCCTTCTTTCTTTTGTTGTATGGTTGCATCATTTCTTCACCATGGGAGCCGGGGCAGATGTAAACGCATTTTTTGGTATTACAACCATGATTATCTCCATTCCAACTGGAGTAAAAATATTTAACTGGTTATTTACCATGTATAGAGGAAGAATTACTTTCTCAGTGCCAATGCTGTGGACTATGGGCTTTTTTTATACATTTGTAATTGGTGGCGTGACGGGGGTTTTGATGTCTGTGCCGGGTGCAGACTTTGAGTTACATAATAGTTTATTTTTGATTGCACATTTTCATAATACTATTATTGGTGGTGTTGTGTTTGGTTATTTGGCAGGTATTACTTACTGGTTTCCTAAGGTATTTGGCTTTAAATTAAATCCAAAATTAGGTAAGGCAAGTTTTTGGTGTTGGTTGATTGGTTTTTATGTAGCTTTTATGCCATTATATATCTTAGGATTTATGGGTATGACAAGACGCTTAAATCATTATGATGCCTCTACCGGATGGCATCCATTCTTAGTGGTAGCCGCAATTGGCACACTGATTATTGGTATTGGGATTTTAATTCTCGTGGTAGATTTAGTGACAAGCTTTATAAATCGTAACCAAAATCTCGATGTAACTGGAGACCCATGGGATGGTAGAACATTAGAGTGGTCAATTCCATCTCCACCGCCGTTTTATAATTTTGCACATATCCCACATGTGGATACTCTAGATGCATTTTGGCATAGTAAACAAAATAAAATTAACCAAAATACAAATACCCACTACGAAGACATTCATATGCCAAAAAATACCGGAGTGGGTTTTGTGCTTGCAGGATTTATATTCATAATTGGTTTTGCAATGATATGGCATATTTGGTGGCTTGCAATTGCGGGTGGTGTAGGTACTATTGCTACAGTTATATTCCGTGCTTTCGATTATCACACAGACTATTACTTAGATGCTAGTGAAGTTGAAAAACACGAATCAAAATATTTAAACAGGAAATAGGAGATAGGAAATAAGAAGATGAATATAACAAATCCAAACTCACAGCACACCCACCATGATGATCATCATCATGAAGAAGATAAAAAAAATCTATTTGGTTTTTGGTTGTATATAATGACAGATTGCATACTTTTTGCCATGATTTTTGCAGCATACATTGTGTTGCATAAAAACACATTTGGTGGAGCGTCTGCTCATGAATTATTTAGTATGCCATTTGTATTAACCGAAACTATGATACTCCTCACTAGTAGTTTTACTTATGGTTTAGTAATGTTATCAGCTCATAAAAACCAAACTAAAATGGTATTATTATGGTTATTTATAACTTTTATTTTAGGCGTGGTGTTTATCGGAATGGAAATACACGAATTCACCAACCTATACAACGAAGGTCATGGATGGGATAAAAGTGCCTTTTTGTCATCATTTTTTACTTTGGTTGGCACTCATGGGCTACATGTAACATCTGGATTGATCTGGATGTGCGCTCTAATGGGGCAGGTGATGGTACACGGTATCACTAAAAAAACCATTAATAAACTTGCATGTTTGAGTTTATTTTGGCATTTTTTAGATATCGTATGGATATTTGTGTTTACTATTGTTTATTTAATGGGGGCGATATAATATGAATATTAATACCACAAACCATGGGGCACACTTTGAAAGTCATGGGTCTTTAAAATCCTATATCATAGGTTTTATTTTATCAATAACCCTCACTCTCATTCCATATTATATCGTAACTACTCACGCCATGAGTATACCTACCACGTATGCTCTGATATTATTATTTGCAGTATTGCAGTTTATTATTCAAGTAGTGTTTTTTTTACACGTGACAGAAGGGCAAGATAGCAAATGGAATATCATGGCTTTGGTGTTCACTATAGTGGTTTTGTTGATTTTAGTCTTCGGTTCAATGTGGATTATGTATAACCTAGACTACAACATGATGCACTAACCCATTACTCTTTGTCTTTGGAATTTATACGTTGTTAAAACTTAAAAAATTAAACCTTATGGACATCTAGTCCACGGCGGTTTAATTTTTTAAGGTTCGCCTAGTCTAAATCCCAAATACTTCGAGTAATGCTCTTAGTCGTTGAGTTTTATATTAATACAAAAAAGGTGAAATTATGTCTTTTCATAGTATTAAAAACTGGGCAAAGCTTGGTAAATTGTCTTTAGATAACCCTGAGTTAGCTATCAATATGATTCAAGAGATATTACTTGCAAAACACTTAAAAGATGAATTTACATCATTTGTTTTTGAAACTTAAACATGCAACAAAAAATATCCCAATATTACTCATTAGCAAAACCAGGATTGGTATATGGAAACCTCGTATCCGCAATTAGTGGATTTTTAATTGCATCAAAAGGGCAAATAAATTTCCAATTAATGTTTACAATGTTACTTGGTATATCACTGATTATGGCAAGCGGCTGTGTGTTAAATTGTTATCTAGATCGTGACATAGACGCACTAATGAAGCGTACGCAAAAAAGAGCAATGGTCACGAAGTCAGTCTCCGAGTGCGGTGCACTTATCTACGCTTTTATATTATCTCTTATTGGTTTTTCATTCCTAGCAATTTTTACTAATTTACTAGTATTGTTAATTGCTCTTACGGGTTTTTTTGTATATGTAGTAGCATATACAATATTTTTAAAACGAAAAAGTATACACAGTACATTGATTGGAAGTATCGCAGGAGCATCCCCCATACTTGTGGGCTACACCTCGATAACAGGGCAATTTGACACTCTTGCAGTAATTTTATTTATAATATTGGCAATATGGCAAATGCCACACTCATATGCATTATATATTGGATATTTAGAAGATTACACAAAAGCAAATATCTCCACTTTACCTGTAAAACGAGGTATATTTCGCACCAAATTAAACATTTTATTATATGTAATTAGTTTTTTCATTGCCACATACTTATTATTTCTATATAAATATGTAGGGGTGTTTTATTTGTACACCATGACAGCAATCTCAATTTTTTGGATCATTATTGCCATTAGGGGCTTTTATACAACAAATACAAAACTATGGGCAAAAAAAATATTTTTTTATTCCATTTTTGTGATGATAGCTTTTTCGTTACTAATTTCATTTGATTGGGTGTAGCTTTTATGATGTAAATTAAGAGCCATCATCACAACTAACAACAAACAACTTCGTTACAGTTCTCAAATGTGATAAAATTAATCCATAGATTTGTTTTGGAGCATTATTTATCATGTCAACCACAAAAAAAATTAGCCCGCTTGTTGACTTCACTTTCAAGAAACTATTCGGAGTAGATGAAAGTAAAGATATACTCCTTGATCTTATCAATGCCGTGGTATCAACAGAAGACCAATTGGCGGACTTAGAAATAAAAAACCCATATAATGCACAAAATTTCAAAAATGATAAATTATCTATACTGGATATAAAAGCTCGGGGGGTAAATAAAAAATGGTATGTAATTGAAATGCAAATATTAGATCAAAATTATTTTGATGCAAGGGCATTATATTACTGGTCACGCGTGTATCATACCCAGCTTGCTAATGGTATAAATTATGACTGCTTAGAAAAAACTATCTCAATAAATTTTCTAAACTTTAACTGCTTAGATGAAGAAAATTATCATAATACATATAAACTTACCAATCAAAAAACTGGTAATCTATACCCCAATGACCATGTAGAGTTACATTTTATTGAATTAAAGAAATATCAACAAGATTCATTTGCAAGCGCCTTGGATAAATGGACAAATTTTCTAGTTAAAGCATATGAATATGATGCCAAACATCTCCCAAAAGAATTACAAATCGCAGGTATTAAAAGGGCTACAGCATTATTGGAAGAAATGTCTCTAACTCCAGAAGAGAGAGAAAATTATGAATCTCGTCTCAAGTGGATGTTAGATGAAGAAATGGCAATCAAAAAAGCAAAGGAAAAGGGTTTTAAAAAGGGGGTAAAAGAAGGCATCAAAAAAGGTGAAGCATTGGGGATAAAGAGAGGTGAAGCATTGGGAATCAAAAAAAATCAACTGGAAACCGCAAAAAAACTGAAAGAAATTGGTGTGGATGCAAAAGATATTGCAAAAGTAACAAATCTCACCATAAAACAAATAGAAAAGATTTAATAATAATGCAAAATTCTCAAAATAATTCATCAAAAAAAATACTTTGGATAGTATTTTTTACTATTTTTTTAGATTTATTTGGTGTGGGAATATTAATCCCGGTATTCCCAATGCTAATTTTACCGGGTTCTATATTTAAAATTACACCAGATACATGGACGGTGGGGCAGGGTTTTATAATGTCTGGATGGCTTATGGCGATGTATCCGCTTGCCCAGTTTTTCACCTCCCCCATGCTTGGCGCTTTATCAGATAAATATGGCAGAAAAAGAATATTGTGTATTTCGTTATTAGGCACTATATTTTCTTATTTACTATTCGCATATGCAATTAGCATTAAAAACATCCCATTGCTTTTTATTGCTCGCATTTTTGATGGTATATCTGGGGCAAATATTTCAGCAGCACAGGCGATTATCGGAGACGTGAGTAATGATAAAAACCGTGCAAGAAACTTTGGGATGGTTGGGGTATCTATTGGTGTTGGTTTTGTGTTAGGGCCGTTTTTTGGGGGTAGATTGTCAGATGCCACTTTTGTGTCTTGGTTTGGCGCCACTACTCCATTTTATTTTTGTGCACTTTTGAGTATTTTAAATCTGTGGTTTGTGGTGAGATTTTTACCAGAAACATTACAAAATAAAGTTACACACAAAATAAAACTACTATCATCCCTAAATAATGTATTTAAAATCTTCAAATTATCCGATCTAACTGTACCAATTTTATCTAATTTTCTATTCAATGCAGGTTTTGCTTTATTTTCAACATTCTTTGGGTTGATCTTGGCGTATCATTATGGTTACACCCAAGCAAAAATCGGCGATTTTTTTGCATATCTTGGGGTGACTATCATCTTGGCACAAGGCTTAGTGGTGGGTAGATTATCTGGGCGTGTTGCAGATCATCAAGTGTTAAAAATTTCATTTTTTCTGGTAGGGTTATCCATATTTGCCTATTATTTGGTACCACAAGATAAATCATACCTCATATACTACATAACACCGTTTTTATCAGTATTTGTGGCATTAACTAGGTCTTTTAATATGTCATTGTTATCAAAAATAGCAAATAGCAATACTAGAGGTGAAATAATGGGTATAAACTTTAGCTTTACAGCATTAGCGCAATCAATTCCAGCGATAATGTCTGGGTATATTGCCAATATTCACATAATGGCAATTATAATCTTTGGAGCGGTGTTGGTCGTGTTAGGTGGCATATACTTCAATACTAATATTCTTCGCACCATTCGTCTTTGAGGAACGGTGACTTTATGACAGTAACTTGGTGATGTGAGATTGTTATATCTCAATCTTGCGTAGTGTTTTTGGGGTTTATCAAAACATGGGGTGTGCCTTATGGAACAAGTAAAAAATACTCAACAATTAAACAGTACTCAACAATTAAACAGTACTCAAAAATCAAGTATTAAGCCAGTTATTATACCTACAAAGAATGAATTTTTTTATTCACAGCAATCAACACAACCATCAGAAGGATCGTCGCCAGATAAAATATATCAATCATTTAAACATAATGCTTCATCTGAACAACAAGACAGCGATATTTTTCAATGGCAAATTATCTGCAGTCAACAAATGATTGACTGCAATAACATACAAAATCAACAAAATTCACAGCAATCACAAATAAATAATAACTATAATCAAAGTAATGATAAAAAATATTATGAATATTTAAAAAATCAAGGATTGTTAAGCTACGATGAAAATAATCACAGTTACAGTTTACGTGAATTAAAGATAAACTTTTCTAAAGAACCACCTAAACCCTTGCCCGATAATGTCATGCATATGAATAATAACATACATAAGAGAGACATTATTAGTGAATTATTTATGGTTAATATTGAAAATGATAGCATTAGTTTGAACCAATCAATTTCAAACGTCTACCATCGATCACTTTATGCACATTATATAAAATTATATATTACTATTGCAATCATTGTTGCAAAACGGCTACCATCGACTGTAAATGATGAAGATGACTCGGGGATAAATGATGATGATGGCTGGGAGATAATTGATAATGATACTATTTCTAATATTGATGATAATGTATTAAATATTATATTTGACTTAATATTTAAAGATGCAGATAAAGAACATTATATGGAAGCTTATATCACTCAACACTGTAATTCAATAAATCAAAAGATTACACAATTGATGGAAAAAAATATAACAATAATCCAGAGAGCACAAGGCTTTATTACTGAAAATCAACACACAATAGATGATTGCGATACACAAATTAATAAGATACTTCAAATACAAAAAGAGTTAGAACCGGAGAAAACAATGTCAAAAGATGATAAATTAATTAAGCGAACAGACCAAGCAATAGAAGGCAACAAAAATAGCCTTGGTAAATGGAATAAACTCAAGGGATACATAACCCAAGCAAACAGCTATGCACAGTTTCAAAGATTTACAGAAGATTTTAAAGAAAAAACAAAAAATTTAGACAACGTGATTGATGATAATTTTATTGAAAATTATCAACAATATGTAAAAATTGAAACACAGGTAATGCAAATTAAATCACAACAACCATTATATATCATCAATAATCAACAAAAAACTATCACATTACGCGATTTTTTGTGTGACATCCATGAAATTGAAAAACAATTTGAGTTGGAGAAAAATAATATACAAAATAATTTATGGAGCATATACGAGAAGATTGAATTAGCATTACAAAATGAACAAAAATTAAAGAAATCAGAGCTTAAAAATTTTATATTAACCGCATTTTTATAAATGAAAGCAGTGCAAATGAATAAGCAAATTCCTTATAATGCCAATTTTTATCTAAAAATCCTGTCATTCCCAA
Organism: Neisseriaceae bacterium; assembly: GCA_947470205.1. Taxonomy (GTDB): domain Bacteria; phylum Pseudomonadota; class Gammaproteobacteria; order Burkholderiales; family UBA11063; genus Aquella. Next base: position 11,446 of record CANISK010000002.1, read on the forward strand.
CTTGATTGGGAATCCATGTTTTTATCGCTCATTGTAAAGTGAAATGCGAAAAAACTCAAATTCAAATATTAAATGTAAAATCAATATTGCATAAAAATAAAACTTCGAAAGGCATAAAAATACATGAATCATAACAATCAACCAAAATATTTTATCATTGATTTTGATAGCACTTTTATCAAAGTGGAGGCGTTGGATGAATTAGCTAAAATTATCATATCAAAAAATCCAAATCAATTACATACCACAAATTTAATTAAAGAGGTGGAGAAACTAACCAATACCGGCATGAGTGGGGAGCTATCCATCACAGATAGTTTAAAAAAAAGACTTCAACTCATAAAGCCACACAAAAATGACATCACGCCACTTATTGAGATTTTAAAAAAACAAGTTAGCAAATCCTTTAAGGATAACGGACAGTTCCTAAAGGAATACGCAGATTATATTTATATAGTATCAAATGGATTTATTGAATATATCACACCAGTTGTCACTATATATGGCATACATAAATCCCATATATTTGCCAATACATTCATCTATGATGGTAACGATAACATAATCGGTTTAGATGAAACTAATATACTATCAAAGCCTCAGGGTAAGGCTCACTGCGTGCAGTCATTAAAATTACAAGGGGAAATTTTAGTCATTGGCGATGGGTATAGTGATTATGAAATCAAAGAACTTGAGTGTGCAGATAAATTTTACGCTTTTACGGAAAATGTGACGCGTGAATCGGTTATCAAGCTCACACCATACATCGCACCAAATTTGGATGAAGTTTTATATCAAAACAAGCTTCCAGCAAACATCTCATACCCTAAAAACCGCATTAAAATTTTGCTCCTTGAAAATATTCACGAAACCGCGATAAATATTTTAAAACAAGATGGATATTCGGTTGAAACCATATCATCAGCATTAAATGAAGATGAATTAATTGAAAAAATCAAGGGTGTATCTGTGTTAGGTATTCGTTCAAAAACTCTTGTCACTAAAAAAGTATTGGAACATGCAGATAAATTAATGATAATTGGTGCTTTTTGTATTGGGACTAATCAAATTGATATTACATCTGCAAGTGAACATGGTATTTGTGTATTTAATGCCCCATATAGCAACACCAGAAGTGTGGTTGAGCTTGTGATTGGTGAGATAATTATGTTAATGCGTAAAATAATGCCAAAAAATTATAAGCTCCATAATGGAATCTGGGATAAATCCGCAGATAATAGCTTTGAAATTAGGGGTAAGATACTTGGTATCATTGGTTATGGTAATATCGGCTCTCAGTTATCGGTATTAGCTGAAAGCATGGGCATGCAGGTGTATTATTATGATTTGATGGAGTGCTTACCAATGGGGAATGCCAAAAAATGTCACTCTATTAACGAGCTTTTAGAAATATCAGACATAGTCACACTCCATGTCGATGGCAGGGCGGACAATAAAAATATAATAGGCGATAATGAGCTAACACGCATGAAACATAACGCCATTCTCATCAACCTCAGCAGAGGTCACGTGATTGATATCGATGCTCTTATTCGTCATATTAAAAATGGTAAATTTTTAGGAGTCGGGTTAGATGTCTACCCATCTGAACCTAAAAACAACCAAGAGGAATTTGTAAGTGAATTGAGAGAGTTTGACAATGTAATACTCACGCCACACATAGGAGGCAGCACCATAGAGGCGCAGTATAATATCGGAGAATTTGTGGCTAACCGGATTATAAATTATCTAAATTTGGGGGACACCACACAAAGTATAAATCTCCCAAATATGCAATTACCAAACCTAAAAGATGCACACAGGCTCATCCACATTCACAAAAACACTCCAGGGGTAATTGCACAAATCAATCAAATTTTTGCCAAACACAATATCAATGTACTATGGCAATCCCTTCGCACCAGTGAAAATATCGGTTACATAATAACCGATATTAACAAACACTTTGATACCGCCCTCATCGATGAATTGAAAAATATCACTCACACCATAAAGTTTAGGGTGCTGTATTGATTATAACTGTCATTCTGTCATTCTTTACTTGAAATGTAATCTATACTTGAAGTATTTTAAATCTGGGCTAGGCGGGAATAACTTTTTTATTTTCAACAACGTCCAAATTTCAAAGACGAATAGTATATTTATAAATATAATATCTATGACCTAGTAGACCTCTTGCATCACTTATAAAAGTGATAATTTATATACTCAAAAGCCACGCTTTGATAAGCTAAAGCGTGGCAATCTACACAAGATATCGAAAATATTATACAAAATTTGCTGACGGCGGCTTAAATAAGCCAAAACTTAGTTTATTTTGGTGCATTTATTGATTTTACTGTAGATTTTTGGAATGTTGACTAAATTTATTTGACAAGATGATGGATGAAGTTATACAATATCTAGTTGCACTATGGAGCTATGATTATCTTTAAGGTGTGGTGAAGTTATGGTTTTTGTTCATCATTTATTACAAAGTTTTATTTTGCCACCTTTTAATGGCGTGCTATTAATCATAATTGGGTTTATGCTATTAAATTATAAACTCAGACGTGCTAAAGTGTTCATTATTATTGGTTGCATGTTTATTTACCTGCAATCAATTCCCTTTACCGTCTACACTCTAGCATCTCTCATTGAAAAACCAACTATATCAAAAGATGAATTATCTCAAATACAAGCATTTGTGGTATTGGGTGGAGGCGTACGGACTAATGCATATGAATATGAAGAAAAATTTGCAGCAAATTCTCATACATTAGTGAGACTGCAATATGTGGCATATCTGGCAAAACAATTCCCCAAAATCCCCATTATATTATCTGGAGGGATTGCCACACCAAATAGCATTCATTCAGAAGCAAATGTGATGAAATATACATTACAAAATCAATTCAATGTAACAAATACAATAATCACAGAAGACGCATCAAGAAATACAGAAGAAAATGCAAAATACACTAATGAAATATTAAAAAAACTTCACATCACAAAAATCGCCCTCATCAGTCAAGCATTTCATATAAATAGAGCAAGTGCAATATTTAAAAAATATGGATTAGTGGTGTATAATGCGCCAACAGATTATATGGTACATTATAATAGATTGATTACTGTGGCGAGTTTTATCCCAGATGCACAAACTATGGGGGACTGTGCCATTCTTCTTCACGAACTCATCGGGTATGCTATTTCTATTTGAGCTTTATGCCGCCCGCCCAAAACTCAAATACTTCGAGCATACACGTCATGTGTCGAACTTGCGTTTCGAACTTATTGTTGCTGAATTTGATTTTGCTTTTGCTTTATTTCTAATACCTTTACAAGTGTGTGATAGAAGCAATTACCATCTCCCAATATATCACCAAACTTACCACCTGATAAATAAAAATGATTGTTTTGGAATCTAAAATATTCATTATAATTTATATTTTTTCTTTTACATAAATCCTTTGCAAGCTCTACACTTGTAAGCACATTGTCTTCTGTGTTTTCAATCAATATTTTTATCATACCATCAAAATATTCATTCATGAATTTATCAAAGTGTTGCTTATGTTGTGGTTCTGTAGAGCTATCTTTTAAGAAATCCATTAATGTATCTGCACTTGAGCTATATTTTGTTTTATATTTATTATCATATATTCTGACAATGCCTACTAATTTATTTTGCAATGATGATAATTGGTTTTTGTTGTCGTCCATCCATTGTGCATTCTGTAGTATTTGAAACTGATTACGCATTTCATTGGTGAACTCTAATATATATTTTTTGCGTTTGTCACCACTAGATTCTCTTATCATTTCCCCCATGTCTTCACGAAGCTTTTTAATTTCATGTGGTGCTGCTTTAAATTGCTCACCATTTTTATCCTCAAGCATTACATCTTCAAAGAATTCAAATGCATTTGGATCCACGTATTCACCATTTTTATTTATTTCAAATTCTATACCAACATATGTAGCTGCCTGAACTAATTGCTTCATCTCTATAGGCGATAAACCGCCTATATTATTTTTTTCCATTAACCCATTAATTGCTTCAATTACCACTTGGATGTATTCACTTACAAAACCAATGCTGATTTGCTGTCCCATATTACTCCGACCAAAAATTTCACAAAATTTAGCAATTTTTGCTATTGTGAATTCTGCGTCTTCGTTTTTAAGGATTACGATTGCCTTATTGGATGTAAATGTTGTCAAATAATTGTCAAAACGACTCTTCAAGTCTTCAAGCATTCTGCTAGAACTAATTTGTAGATTAAACAATTCATCTGCATTCACATTTTGAATATTATTACTGTTGGCATCTAATTGTTCTTTTTGTTTTTTTGTAAGTGTTAACTCTTTAACATCTAAGTATCGGTATTTTTTTTGTGTAATCTTAACTTCTTGTTCGAGCTGTTGTTGGCTTTGCAAATGATCCGTTAAAAATTGATTCAACCTCGCTTGTACAGGTTTAAAATCCTTGTTGGGTGTATATATTTCTAATGCATTTGTAAGATCGTCATGTGTTAAAATGATATTACGCTTTATAGATTGTTGAACATTTTTTTCTATGGTCTCTAATTGCTTCTGAGTTAATGCTTTGGTTTGTGCCTGATGGAACTCTTGTCTAACCAATGTCGGTTGAATGAAATCTTTCAACGCTTTAAATTCCTCGGGTACGTTAAGTGGTGTTTTTTCTTCTCCAAGGGTTGCATTATAAATTTGCACAAACGATTTAATCTTTTCTTTGATATCTGATAAATTGTTTGTTTCAACAATAATAAGATCCATTAAATCTTTAGATGCTACCAAGTTTAATTCATTTCTTAGCTTTGGTGAGTTTTTTATATTGTCACTCTCTCCATAGAAGAAGTGTAAGCATTGATTGATTAAGTTTAATGTATCATAAGCATCATTTTGAGCTTTTATATTATTGTCTGCTAGCACTGTTTGTGATAATTTACCATTATGTGGAAAATAAATAGATTGTGGATCTGTTGTTATGGCTGGTTGTTGCCCATTATTTTGTTGTTGCCCATTATTTTGTTCTTGAATATTATTGGTTTTTTGTGTGACGTTCATCTTTATGTGCCTTTAATTTATTATTAAATAATAACTACATTTATCATTATATAGTTTTATAAATTTATTTTCTGAAGAAAAAATCTTCAAATACGCAAATTGGGTGTAAGACATCTGCAATTACTGTGTTTATTGGTGTCTTATATCGAATTAGCTAAAGGTGAATGGGTATTAAATTGATTTGGAGTATCTATGAGGCTGTGTGGTGTTGAAATATTGGTCAAATACAACTGCAATGTTACGAATGAGAAATCTACCGCCATTGGTTACAGTAAATTCATTATCAGATAATTCAATTAATCCATCTTGGGATAATATTTTTAACGCTGACACTTCATTGTTAAAATAATGGTTAAAATTAATATTATGTAGGGTTTCAATTTCATTAAAATTTAATTTAAATTGACACATTATTTTTTGAATTATATGTTGCCTTATGATGTCATCTTGAGATAACTGATACCCTCTGATAATAGGTAATGTGTTGTTATTGATATTTAAATAGTACCCGTCAAGATCTTTAGCATTTTGATAGTAGTGATTATTTATCATGCCAATTGAAGACACCCCAAAGCTCAACATGTTTAAGTCTTTAAAAGTCGAATACCCCTGAAAATTTCGCTGTAAGGTTCCATTTTGTAGTGCTTGGGATAGACTATCATCTTGAAGCGCAAAATGATCCATCCCAATAAACAAATAACCTGCATCAATTAACTTTTCTACACTCATTTGTAATATATCAAGTTTTACATTTGATGGCGGCAAATCATTGTCCTTAATTCTAGTTTGTGGCATCAAGAGGGAAGGGATGTGGGCATAATTAAATAATGCTATTCTTTCGGGGTGCATTTTTATGATGGTATCAATTGTGGAACTAAATGATGATAAAGTTTGAAATGGCAAGCCATAAATTAAATCCACATTAGTGGATTTAAAATTATATTTATGTGCAGCCTCTAATATTGCATTACTATCCGTAAAAGACTGAATACGATTGACCGCTTTTTGCACAATAGGATCAAAGTCTTGTATGCCAAGTGAGATACGGCTAAACCCTTCTTTTTTGAGATGCCTCACATACTGTTCATCAGAGTGTCTTGGATCTATCTCCATTGCTATTTCATCTGCATTATCCAAATTAAAATATCGCCGTAAGACATTCATTATTCTAGATATCTGAGCTTCGCTCATCCAAGACGGCGAGCCACCACCAAAATGTAGCTGTACTACTTGAGGGGTGTGCGTCAATAAACTCACATATAATTGTATTTCACGCTCTAAATAGTCCAAATATATGTCTATTTTAGATTTATCATTAGTAATAATCTTGTTACATCCACAAAACAAACATAATGTATTACAAAATGGAATATGGATATATAAAGATAGTGGATTTTTTGGAGATAGCTCCGTGATTTGTGTGACTATTTTTTGTGATTCAAATGATAATTGAAATTTATCAGCCGTGGGGTAAGATGTATAGCGAGGAACACTGCGTTGGTATTTCTCGATAAGAGGTCTTATAAAATGAACTTTATTCAATTTTATCACCTCTCGAGTGAAATTGGCGCCATACTCTCCCAGTCATAACAAGCGGGGCATTGCCAAAAAAAAGTTTGTGCTTTAAAGTTGCACCTTCCACAACGATAACGAGATAATTGTGCATTGTAATCTAATAGTAAATTTTTTACTATTTCAGCATCAGATTTAGCATGTACTGGTAAGTTTGTGCTGCTATCTTTGAGGTATACATCAATCATAAGAGATGCTATTTTTGAATTTGGTGAATTTTTCATGGTGGAACGTAATGCGTCCAATATCACAGAATATTTATCATATATAATTAATTTATGAAATAAAATATCACATAGATTTAATTTTGGATATAAAGTGATAAAACCATGAAATAAAGTTAGCCCTTCTTTAATTTGATTCAACTTAATGTATGAATCAAATAGTTTTTCAGTAATAAGGGGAAGATATAGATGATTTTGTGTTTCAATTATTTCAAATATCTTAATTGCATCTTTATACATTCCTTGATTAAAATAATACTCTCCAAGCAATATATTTGCCCTCACACATTTTTTATTTACACTCAATGCATAGTTGATATATTTCAACCCATCTTCTATGTTTGATTTAATAAACATTCCCTGAGCAAGCTCACAGTAAAAATGAGACACTTCAGTGTGATAGCTATAATCTGAAGTGGATAATTTTTTAGCAGTAACGATTGCATCTTGCCAATTTTTATCTTGTTGATATATTTTTAATAAAAGTTCAGATGCATAATGTGAATATAGCTTGCTATCAAGTAATTTGATTAGTATCGCCTCAGCTCTATCTACTAGCCCAGCTTGTTCAAAATCTTTTGCAAGTTCAAGTTTTATTTTGTCTCGCAATTCATTATCAATGAGAAATTGTGAATTTAAAATTTTAGTGTGAGTTTTTATGGCAATATCATTTTCACCGCGATTTCTATAAAGCTTGCCCAAGCTTAACTGCAATTCAATAAGCTGCGGTTCATGTTCTACGGTTTCTAATATGTTATCACTTGCAATTCCAGTGCGGTTATCAATAAGTGCATCTATTCCTTCATATATCCTTTTTGGAAGAGATTTAGCCTGTTTGATAACAGTTTTCATATCTATTCTACCAGCTATCCAACCTAATGCAAAAAATAACGGGGCAATAAGTAGTATTAATACATCAATATTCAAGATTCATCCCTTTTGTTACTAAATTTTGTCACTTGTTTTGGCTAATAATTTCAGCTCTTTTTCTAGAGTCTGAATGGTGATTTTTAGTTTTAGGTTTTTATATAAAAACACGGTTCCACTAATTAACACCCCAACAAATATACATGATAGCATAATAAAAACCAGTGGTATTGTGAGTTTGTAAATACCAAATAGATTCATGGTAACTGTTGTCATATTGTCCACTATTAAGATCAACAACAACAAGAAAAATAAAATGCGCACTACCCAGCGAATAATTTTCATAAAAAAACCTCCATGTTAGCGATTAAATACTCGAAGTATTTGAAATCTGGGCTAGGCGAAGATAAAAAAATTACGACGCCGTGGACTAAATGTCCGTCAGGAGTAATTTTTTTATTGTCGAACAACATCCAGGTTTTTAAAGACTAAGAGTGCATCTGTTCAATTATTTTTGACAACAAGATCTGAAACTTACTTTGTATGTTTTTTGCAGATTCTATGATATCATTTTCTGTAGCATGGTGATGATCATCATAAGGGAGTGCCATATCTGTGATTGCAGCCAACCCAAGCACCTTAATCCCACTGTGAGCAGCGACGATTGCCTCATGCACTACAGACATCCCAATTGCATCGCAATGATTATTTATAAAGAAAGATAACTCAGCACGAGTTGCATAAGTGGGGCCTAGTATCCCCACATATATCCCTTGCTGCAGTTTAATATTATTATCTGTTGCAATCTTATGTGCCATGCTAACTAATTCTGGAGTGTATACATCAAACATTACGGGAAATCTAGGGCCGAAATTCTCCAGATTTTTACCAAGAAGTGGATTTGTGCCACTAAAATTAATGTGATCTAATATCAGCATTATGTCTCCAGCTTTATATGATACATTCAGCCCACCCGATGCGCAAGTAATAATCAGGGTATGCACATTGAATAATTTCATAACTCGTATTAATAATGTGGCAACTATTGGATTGTGTCCTTCATAAACATGAAGACGCCCCTGCATTGCAATTATTTTTTTACCAGATAAAGTGCCACATACCAATTGTCCGATATGACCGGGGGCAGTACTATTTGCAAAATGTGGAATTTCATGGTATGGTATTATGATTTTGTCCGTCATTTTGCTTATCATCTCTCCAAGCCCACTACCAAGCACAACCCCAATTTCTGGAGAAAAATTTATTTTTGATTTAATGTGGTTATAAGCATCCTCAATCATTTGGTTGGTATCAAGTAAGTTCATAAAATATATTATCCTTATTATTGTATCCGATATTTTAATTTTAGTTACAACCTCAGAGATGATGAGTGACTAGAAGGTCATACCTAAAGAGAGATTAACTCCCACATTATACTGCGGTTGATAAATACTTACAGTACCAGCATTTGGCGCATTACCGCCGTTTACCGTTGTTGAATTTGGCGCCACTGCGTTATACTGGTAATTATTATAAAATAACCCAAGCCCTAACTGCAGCTGTTTCCATACATTATACTTCCCACCCACTGTGGTTGTAAATATCTGGTCATTTTGTGGCATGATGCCATATAATGGCCCTGACTGATCCCAGTTATAAACCCAAGATTGATCTACATACAAATCTACATATTTATTAATAATATATTGCGCGCGAACTCCGAGCCCAGCGGTGATAAAATAATCATTGGTTACGTTAATTTGCCCATTAGATAAAATTGTTGACATTGAAAGATTGGTGTTTCGTCCAACTGTACCATATGGGGTAATTAAGAATTGATGTGGAGTGGATAAACCCAACGGAAATGAATAACCAGTTTTGATATTAAATCCACCAATTCCAGCCTCCTGAGTGGCAGGCATACCATATCCCATGCCAGTTCCAGTTGATTGGTTGCCTAAAGAATTGGTAGCCATCATCATGTAAGCTCCAATATCAGCCCACACCCCGTTATCAAATTGGTGTTCTACATCAAGATTGGTTGCCTGATCTTGCTGAATAACCTGATTTTGTATCCCATTTGAGAGCATAGTTTGAGATAAGCTAAATCCAATACTAACTTGGTTATCAAAATCCTGAAAGTTTTTGTATTTGGATATATTGTTACTAAGCATCTGTGGTGCGCTGTCTATATTATTAGTATAGTTTACATTGTCAGCAAATAGTGACATATTTAGTGCCACAAATAGTAACCAAAGAATTTTTTTCATATTTTTTGTACCTTTTTATAAAAGATAAATAATTTTTTCGTAAAGTAAGAAATTTTATTCATTATGGGTAATTTTGAATTTGTGTTAATGCAGCTAATTGCAGTATATATGTAGCATTACCATGTTCCAATAATAACGCAAGTTGAATTCTAGAGTCTGGCGTTGGTACTCCTTGAGCTTGGTATAGATGTGTATTGTCTATTTCGATACAATCTGTTAATGAGTTAAAGCTCCCGCTAATGTTTGCACATGCATGGATTGAGTTTACATTAGTTACGGTGGAATCATATTTCATATAAATTAACTTGGTTGGGGTGGGGGCATAATATTTATACGTATCCGCAGCCTCGATTATTGCCATGAGCGATGGATCGGTTAATACTGGGTTTGCAAATTGGGAAATTGAATTTGCAGATGTCCCACCATTGTCTATCTTAGCCACAGTGGCGCCAGATGTTTCTCCGCCAGTGAAGAAATTGGCATTATACATAGCACTAGAGCCGATTGTTAACCCAATATTTGCTTCATTGTACGCCGCACCAGTATTTAAAAATAAGTTTGGTAAATACACCGGAAGTGGGCATGGCATTGGCGTGTGCCATGGTATGTTTGGATTGATTATCGAACCCACATAACTTTCAATATTCAAACATGTTTGCATTTGCAGAAAATTTGCATTAGTAAACAATACTGGATATGCTGCACTGGTGAAATTATAATTAATAAATGCAGCAAAGGCATAGCTTGACAAACCAGATTTATTAAGTGCCATAGTTAAATTAGCAATTGGTGGCTGGGGTGCGGGAATGGTGATGTCTATTGGAGGAATATAGTAGTCACTAGATTCATTCATCCCAGGGCTGACATTATAAGTATTTATGCTTGGGTTTTCCGAGTTATTTGCATTTGCGTATGCAAATGGGATCATTGCATTACTTAAGTCATAAGCTCCAGATATACCCACTGTGAGCTTCAACGTTAGGTTATTATCTGTCAAATCAATCCGATTACTGCCATTTAACATTCTGGACGCCCAAAGAGCATAAGCGCCACCTTCGGAGTAGGACGTAATATAGAGATTTTTTGATGTTGTAGATGATAAAACACCAGTTTGATTTAAAAATGTTCTTGCGGCTTTTAGCATATTAATACCAGCTAATGCATTATTTTGTGGATATATCACATATGGATGCATAACACCAGTATCCACACCTTGCCCTACATAGTCTGGAGCTATTGCTATATAGCCTTGAGCGGCATAGACCGATGCAAGAGTGATTTGGTCTGTTTGATTGGTATATGATGGAACATTTGATTTGGATAATGCCGTTGGATGATAATATAACACAATACCCTTAATGCTAGATTCTGGTATATTAGGCACAACAACCAACCCAGATACAGTTTCATTGCTAACCGCGCCACCACTATAATACATGGTCTGACCGGGTGTGTTATATATAATGCGATACATATTCACACTTGGGGCAATACCTAATGTTACAAAGGAATCTATGTTTCCGCGCACTGCATAAAATTCACTATCAGGAAGAGTGCCGTTAGTATTGATATAACTTTTGTTCACATTATCACATACTAATTGACCAGCGCGAAGAAATGGATATTGTTTTATAACCACCTCACCATTCAATAGAATTTGTGGGCATACTTGAGCGGTTGCTAAATTTTGTAGATCTGTGGTTGTGATTGAATTTCCAGACTCAACCCCACCAAGCCCAATTTGTGTATATGACTGAAGATTACCATAGCTATTAGCATTTATTCCTCTATTGGTACCAATACTACAAGCAAATAATACAAAAGATATCCCAAATATATTTAAATACATAAATAAATTTTTATAATTAATTTTATTTATATAATCCATATTGTCCCTTTATCAATATAAGTTTAGTAAGAACGTGCAAAAATCATTTTTTGAGTTACTTTTTTACCGGTAAAAATACACACACCATCTGCATTTGTTTGATTCAGAGGGATACATCGAGCAGTTACTTTTAGGGGTTTTATAAATTCTTCAATAATTACATCATTTACCGCATACGCATTTACAAATCCCCGATCTTGATTAAGTTCATCGTTAAAAAATTCATTAAACTTGGTTATATCATCAATATCAACAATATTATTATCTCGAAATGCTTTCGCTTTTTCAAAAATCTGTCTTTGGATGCCATCTAACACCGATACCGCATTTGCGATAAATTCATCTTTTTTTATATTGTGCTTTATCTTTACATCTTCGTGTCTTAACGATACACATAGTATATCTTGGTTAATATCACGCATCCCAATTTCAACCCTAATCGGTACTCCTTTTTTTATCCACTGCCAAGATTTTTCGCCACTTCTTATGTCTCTGTTATCTATATGCACTCGTACAGGGTTTTTATTATATATAAATTCAGACACTTCAGCATGAATTTTATCACAATATTGTATCACGTGCTCTTTATCTGTATCATTGTGGTAAATCGGGATAATAACTATCTGTTGTGGCGCAATTTTAGGTGGGCATATTAGTCCATTATCATCACTATGAGTCATAATAACCCCGCCAATTAACCGTGTAGACACCCCCCATGATGTAGTCCATGCATATTTTTGCTCCCCATCTTTATCCAAAAACTTGATCTCTGAGGCTTTCGCAAAATTTTGCCCCAAGAAATGTGATGTACCAGCCTGAAGGGCTTTGCAGTCTTGCATCATAGCCTCAATTGTGAAGGTATTGACCGCTCCAGGAAAGCGTTCAAAACAAGGTTTTTCACCTTTAATCACAGGGATGGCAAGTACATTTTCGGCAAAATCTTCATACACATCTAACATGGTTAGAGTTTCAGCCATTGCCTCATCTGGTGTGCTGTGTGCCGTGTGTCCTTCTTGCCATAAAAATTCGGACGTGCGAAGAAACATGCGAGTGCGCATTTCCCAGCGCATCACATTTGCCCATTGGTTAATTAGTATTGGTAAATCTCGATACGACTTCACCCATTTAGAATACATAGCCCCAATAATAGTCTCACTAGTAGGTCTGATAATAAGTGGCTCTGAAAGCTCCCCATCAGGTACTAATTTACCATCTTTTGTGGTTAATTTATGGTGAGTAACCACCGCACACTCCTTAGCAAATCCCTCCACATGCTCTGCCTCTTTTTCCAAATAACTAAGTGGAATGAGGAGCGGAAAATATGCATTCACGTGCCCAGTAGCTTTAAATCTACGGTCTAGATCTTGTTGAATAGCCTCCCAAATAGCATATCCCCATGGTTTAATCACCATACACCCGCGTACATCTGAGTTATCCGCTAAGTCACTTGCCACTATAACTTCTTGGTACCACTTTGCGTAGTCTTCTTGTCTGGTTGGTTGAATTGCTGTTTTAATAGCTTTATTGTTGTTAGTGTTATTTGTTTGATTGTTCATTTTTTGTGTTCTTTAGGATATTTATATATTCACTAACGCCATCTTCTAGGGATAAAAATGGTTTATTAAACCCAGAGGAGTGTAATGCCTCCATATTTGCCTTAGTGTAAGACTGATATTTGTCTAGTAAATCATCAGGGAAGGGGATATATTCAATCAAATTATTTGTGAGAGCATTATTTAAAGTAATTTTATCCATTCCATCATGTTGTCTGCATGCGTTTATGGTGGCTAATGATAAATCATTAAATGAACGTGCAACACCAGTGCCACAGTTAAATATCCCAGATATTTCTTCTTTATCATTTAAATGATTCTCAAAAAAGAACATATTGACATTAACTACATCAGATACAGATATAAAGTCTCGCATCTGTTCACCATTTTCATACCCATGACAACCTGTAAATAGTTTAATTTTACCATGTTTTTTAAATTCTTGATAATTATGATACACAACAGAGCTCATGCGTCCTTTATGTGCCTCTTTGTTACCATATACGTTAAAGTAACGTAAACCAACCACTGGGGCGCTCAACCCATTTTCAAAATATCGTCTCACCATTTGGTCAAATAAAAATTTAGAGTACCCATATACATTAAGTGGTGCCTCACATTCTCGTTTTTCGATAAATTCATTGATGGCATTACCATGTCCACCATATACCGAGGCAGAAGATGCGTATAATAATGGTATTTCATTTTTTTGGGTATATTCCAGTAAAATAGTGGAATAATCATAATTATTTTTCATCATGTATGTGCCATCGTTTATTACAGTAGATGAACATGCACCTTGGTGAATGATATAATCCAATTGATTATCATAGTTACCATTTTCAATTTCTTGAATAAAAGTATTTTTATCCACAAAATCTAATATTTCACAATCAATAAGATTACTAATTTTATTTCCATTGGTAAGGTTATCAACCGCTATAATATCTGTATACCCACGATTGTTTAGTTCTTTTATAATATTAGAGCCAATAAAACCATAAGCCCCAGTTACTACGATAATCATATTATTTTATTTTCCTTCAAATATATTTGCAAATAAATCGTAATCAGCCCCATCAACATCTAGTTGTGATATTTTAAAAATTGGTTTCTCAAGGTGTGATATATAACTTGATGCGCTATCATAACTTAACAACATGGGTAGCAAAATAGAGCCCCCAACCACATAGCGTGCGTTTTCATTACGTTTTTGAAAACCCCATAAATTTTGATAGACCACTGGTGCCACAGTGCCATCAGTCATTTTTTTATTTCCCACATACAGCATAATATGCCCAGGTATATAAACAAGCGTCATCATCGGGTGTCCATTTTTTATAATATAATCCATACGCTCTTTAGGGGTGTATTTTGTTAAATCAATAAGCTCACCCATTTGAGTTTGTTGTAATGAATTTCTAGGCATAAACATACCAAATGCAGTAAAAATACCCTGTAGCTCACTTGAGCAATCATTATAACCCATATAGCCACCCCATCCATACAAGTGCCCCATTACTTTACCAATCATTATCTTAAAATTATCATAAGTAGGGCTAAGTGGCATAATTACACTATCATTATTAGATATTGTTCCTTTTTGTATCACAGCCACGCCAAAGAAAGATTTTATAGGTAGCACCACATCATAAGTATCTTTATTTTTTTTAGCCAAGGGTAATATAGTGCCAGCGTGGGCAATGGATACTAAATCATGAGCATGGTTAAATATACCAACAGACACGCCAGTTATTGCAATCATGCCATGTGATAAATAATGACGCCAAGATTGAATAAATATATTGTTTGCTTTTGCAATATGCAATGAATTTACCCAACCAATAAAATGTGGAGTTAGCACAAGATACCATTGGCTATCTTTTGATACACCAATTATATATACTGGCGTTCCTGTGTATATATTTGATATTCTATTGTGATTAAACGGAAAACCTTCTCCCGCAATTGAATATTTTTTATACCATGGTGATTTGGTTGGGGTGACAAATGCTGTTACATCAGATGTAACAATTGCACGGTTTTGCATAGAGTAGGATAATTGGTTAAATTGTGGTAAATTCATATTGTCCAAAATGCTATCAGACCAAGATTTAGCATAAGGAAGATAGTTTATCCCATAGCCAATATTCTTTTTTTCCATTAGCTGATTATTAATCGCTTCAGACATCTGTGTTTCTATGGTGTATATGTTTTTGTCTTGAATGCCAAGTAATACTTTTTTGACAAACGATTCCGACCATGGTGATTGATCGGTCTGCTTCATGCCAAAATAATGACTTTTTAGTTGGTTAAATTTCTTTTGCTGCAATGGTTTATCTAATAAAATATTTGTTGTGGATACTGTATCTGACAACCAATAATTTAAATCTTGCGGGTAATTATTTATAGGGAATGTATAAATTGGCAGGATATTACTATCTTCGTTTTTTGTGTTTGAATTGTTATCATCTATGGCATATATATTATTATTAAATATTATACCCATGAGGCCAATTAATAAATATTTTGTACATTTTGGAAGTTTTAATTTTAACATAATCAATCCAATCAATGTTTTATTATACATGGATTCCGTGTCAAGCACGGAATAACAACACCTATCCTGTCATCCCCGCGAAGATGATTGTCA
>CANISK010000003.1 GCA_947470205.1 Neisseriaceae bacterium
AAAAGACGGCTATCGTTCAAGGGCTGCCTATAAGCTACTTGAGATAGATGATCAGGTGACTTTGTTTCATAAGAATACTGAAGTTGTGGTGGACTTGGGTTGTGCTCCGGGTGGCTGGTCTCAGGTTGTGGTGAATAAAATGAAAGAAATTAATAACCATGGTCTAGTAATTGGGCTAGATATGTTAGATATGGCTCCCATTCATAATTTACATTTTATAAAAGGAGACTTCACAACAGAAGAAGTGTTGGAAGAGTTATTAAATTTATTAGGTAATAAAAAAGTAGATGTGTTATTGTCTGACATGTCACCAAACTTAAGTGGGATAAAAAATGTAGACCAAGCACGTGGAGGATATTTAATAGAGCTTGCAATAGATTTTGCCAAATCTCATTTAAAACCAAATGGAACTATGTTGATAAAAGCATTTCAAGGAAGTGAATTTAACAATATTTTAAAACTCGCCAAAGATACATTTAAAACCGTGGATGTAAAAAAACCCAAAGCTTCCAGAGATGAAAGCTCAGAGGTTTATCTATACTCTTCGTCTTTAAAACCTTGACGTTGTTAAAAATAAAAAATTTATTCCTTATATACTAGAGTATACCGCGTCATAAATTTTTTATTTTTGCCTAGCCAAAATTTCAAATACTGTGAGTATATTATGTATGTATTAGCACATATAACCTGCAACACGCTTATGGTTACTATTTCGAATTGCAATAATTTCTGATTCTATGGTATTGGCAATTTTAGTGATTTGGCTATCATTACACAAATACCAAACATCTTTACCATTTTCACTTTTTTTGATGTAAGATATATAATGTCCACTTGCACCACCTGCATCGCCAATATGTACAATAATTGATTTAGCATTACTCAAAATGCTTTTATTAACTTGCGTCATGGAAGTATCAAAGACAACACCTTTTGTAGTTAAAGTATTTTGATTATTTTTATATTCTGGTAGAATTAATGAAAAACGATCAGGAAGAATCGTTGCCAATAATTCCAATGATGAACCTTGTATATTTTTAGATGTACCATTTTCTTTATGAACAAAATCTTTACGTATTATTGTTGTTAATTGTTGCAAATTCACATAGTTTTGTTCTGCGTGAAATTTTTTAAATGCGTTTGCAAAATCATCATTTGAATGATTTTTACATTCCTCAGTCATATCTTTATCATTTAAAACCATTTGCAACGCTGAGTTTATAAAACAATTAGCACCATTGCTATTTACTAACCCATTTGGTTGATTGGTTTTTATTGCTGTTGCATTATTATTTTGGTTGTTATTAATTGGTGCACTATGTGTTGAAGATTTTGATAATGCATCATTAGATTGATTACTTGCAACAAAAAGAGATTGTTCAGCGTATGCTCCATTAATTAAATGATCTATTTGTATTTTTACATTATTAATAGTTTCGCAATCTTGATTCAATTGCGCATCACTTACTTCTACAGGATAAGTTGAAGATAACTGAGTTTTTAAAAAAGCAATGTCAATTTCATTGCGTAATTTTGACAGGGCATTTCTTTTTGTTTTTGTATCTATTGTTGAAGTACAGATCTCATCAACTTTGTTCTGATATTCTTTAGCCATATTCCCGAGATCATCCAGCAATATATTTCTAATTGTAACATTAGATATTTTATTGTCTTGTGTTACCTGCGAGTTTGCTGTTATTGAGTTTGATTTCATTACTCTATTCATCATATTTAAATCTTTTCGAAAAATATATTATCAGTTATTAGTTAATAATTTTTAAAGTTTAGTTAGTGTTAGTTTAGTTAAAGTTAAGTTAGTAAAAATAAATTTCTACAGTATCCATCTTAACACGATTTTTTATACAATGTAAATACACAAATTTGTTCCATTTTGAAAAATATAGTATAATGTATCTTTAAGTCAAGATATTTTTTTGGAAAAACATAAATGCGAAATGGAATCTTTAAAAGTTTATTAATTTGGGGTGTTATTGGCATTAGTCTAATGATGATATTTAATAAATTTAACAACAGTGGCTCATCAGATAAAAATGTTATTGCTTATTCAGAATTTATATCTGAATTAGAAAATGACCAGATTAAAAATGTGACAATAGATGTGGGGCAGACCAAATGGATTAAGGGGGACAGAAAAAATAATACGAAGTTTTTAACTTACGCTCCAAATGACCCACAATTAGTAAATGATCTCATAAAACATAAAGTGTCATTTAATGCCAAACCACAAGAAGAGTCCATTTTGATGAATATCTTCATATCATGGTTTCCTATGTTGTTGTTGATTGGAATCTGGATATACTTTATGCGTGGAAGTGCTGGAGGTGGTGGCAAAGGTGGTATTGGGGGAGTATTTAGCTTTGGTAAAAGTAGAGCTAAAATGATAAACCCTAAAGAAAACCTGATTAGATTTAGCGATGTTGCCGGATGTGAAGAATCTAAACAAGAAGTAAAAGAGATTGTAGACTACCTAAAAAATCCAGCTAAATATCAAAATTTAGGTGGAATGGTACCAAAAGGGGTATTATTAAGTGGTTCACCTGGAACTGGTAAAACTCTTCTTGCGAAGGCAATAGCAGGGGAGGCTAGTGTACCTTTTTTTAGTATCTCAGGTTCAGATTTCGTGGAAATGTTTGTAGGTGTGGGCGCATCTCGTGTGAGAGATTTATTTGAACAAGCCAAAAAAAGTGCTCCTGCTATTATATTTATAGATGAAATAGACGCAGTTGGTAGACAGCGTGGAGCGGGAGTTGGTGGTGGAAATGACGAACGAGAACAAACATTAAATCAAATGTTGGTTGAGATGGATGGGTTTGAAACCCATACCACAGTTATTATTATTGCCGCAACAAATAGACCAGATGTGCTAGACCCAGCTTTAATGAGACCAGGTAGGTTTGATAGACAAGTAGTGGTGCCATTACCAGATATCAAAGGACGTGAACAAATCTTGTACGTCCACATGAGAAAAATCCCAATTGCAATGGATGTAGATGGCAGGGTAGTTGCACGTGGTACACCAGGGTTTTCTGGTGCGGACTTGGCAAACTTAGTAAACGAAGCGGCATTATTTGCTGCAAGAAGAGAGAAAAAACTAGTGGATATGAAAGACTTGGAAGACGCGAAAGATAAAATCATCATGGGTGTAGAACGTAAAACTATGGTGATGAATGAAAAAGAACGCAAAAACACTGCTTATCATGAATCAGGGCATGCGATAGTTGCAAAAATCTTACCAAACACAGACCCAGTACATAAAGTCACCATCATTCCACGTGGACGTGCACTTGGCGTGACTATGCAGCTCCCAGAGGAAGACCGATACTCATACAGTAAAGATTACCTAATCAACCAGATTGCAATACTATTTGGTGGACGTGTGGCGGAGGAGTTATTTATGAATCAAATGACCACAGGGGCTAGTAACGACTTTGAACGCGCAACAGAGCTGGCGCGTAAAATTGTTACCAAATTTGGTATGACTGACGAATTGGGGCCGGTGATTTATGGCCAAAACGATACCGAGGTATTTTTAGGGAGAAGCGTTACTACCCATCAGTCTATCTCGGAACGCACGTTGCAAAAAATAGATGAGACCATCCGTAAAATTTTAGATACTCAGTATAAAGTTGCTAAAGAAATTTTAACGAATAATAGAGATAAAGTAGAAATGATGGCTCAAATGCTTTTAGAAAAAGAAACTATAGACAGCAAAGATATTGACAACATCATAAAGGCACAGTAAAATATATTATCATTCCCGCGTAGGATCTTGTCATTCCCGCGTAGGCGGGAATCCATGTATATTATAATAAAGCAATAACATGACCAAACAATATTTTGGCACGGATGGTATCAGAGGTGAGGTCGGAGTATTTCCAATCACCCCAGATTTCGCATTAAAACTAGGTTATGCAGTAGGGGTAATCTTAAAACGTAACTTCAAAAAACCTGCAATCATAATAGGAAAAGATACACGTTTATCTGGTTATTTATTTGAGTCAAGCCTTGAGGCTGGTTTTTCATATGCAGGGGTGGATGTATATATGGCAGGCCCAGTGCCAACCCCAGCTGTTGCATACCTTACTCGCACTCTTCATTTATCTGCAGGAGTGGTAATTAGCGCCTCTCACAATCCATACCAAGACAATGGAATTAAGTTTTTTTCACATATGGGAGCCAAATTTTCAGATAAAATGGAGCTTGAGATTGAGCAATTACTAGGTCAACCAATGGAAATGGCGGAAACGCTTGGCAAAGTCCGAAGATTAGAAGATGCCAAAGGGCGATATATTGAATTTTGTAAAAGTACATTTCCACATCATTTAAATTTAAACCATATGAAGATTGTGTTAGATGTGGCAAATGGCGCCACTTATCAGATCGCCCCCTCTGTGTTTGAAGAATTGGGAGCAGATGTGGTCACGATAGCCAACACGCCAAATGGTATCAATATAAATCATAATTGTGGCTCTACACATGAACAAAATCTTATAAAAGCGGTTAAAGATCACAATGCAGATATTGGTATTGCATTTGATGGGGATGGAGATCGGGTAATATTTGTGGATAATAATGGCTTAGTATACAATGGAGACAAATTACTATATGCGATTCTACAATACCACATCCATAAACAAGATTCACATACCAAAAACCACCATAAATCCATCGTAGGTACAGTGATGACTAACCTTGCTATGGAGCATGCTATTCATAAAAAAGGTTATGGGTTAATTAGGGCTAAAGTAGGGGATAGATATGTACTAGAAGAGCTACATGCTCATCATCTCGTTCTTGGTGGGGAGGCATCTGGGCATATTTTATGTCTAGATAAACATACAACAGGAGATGGCATTATATCGGCTCTTCAAGTCCTTAAGTCCATCATCGCTCTAAATAAACCCTTAAATCAGCTTATTGACTGGGAGCCATATCCACAAAAACTCATTAATATAAAATTAGACAATATAAAAAATGTGATACCATCCACACATACTCAAGCGATAATCACAGACGCAGAGGAGGCGCTTAAACCATTTGGTAGGGTTGTGGTTAGAAAAAGTGGCACTGAGCCTTTAATTAGAGTAATGGTAGAAGCAAAATTATCCACTGATGCTCAAATGTGGGCAGATAAAATTGCTTTAAGTATTGGGAAATAAACACGCATTTTGGAAATAATTTTGGAAATGTATTGTGGGAATCTATCGTGGAAATATTAAACTATCTTATTGAATTTTTTAGTCAATACGGCTACATTTCAGTTTTTTTGGTATTAATTGGGTGTGGTCTTGGCATTCCAGTACCAGAAGACATAACTCTCATTGCAGGTGGAGTAATGTGTGCATTATCTCGCGCCACCACCCACCACCTAAGCCCATTCACCATGTCAATTATCGCACTACTAGGGGTATTAATTGGTGATGGTCTTATGTTCTCTTTGGGGCGTAAGCTAGGCCCAAAAGTCACCCGTGTACCAGGAATAAAAAAAATAGTAACCGAAAAGGTATACGTGGAGATTCAAGCTAAAGTATTAAAATATGGTGAAAAAATATTATTTGTAGCAAGATTTCTACCAGGCCTAAGAGCCCCAATATACATAATGGCAGGCGTAAGTCATAAAATATCATATCTCAGATTCATCCTCATGGACGGTATAGCCGCAATAATCAGCGTCCCAATTCTAGTATATCTTGGATATTTTTTTGCCAATGATTTAGACGAGATATTAAATTACGTAAAACATAGTGAAACCATTATTCTCGTAGTGGTAATCATCGTAATTGCGTTTATTGTGTACTATAACGTCCGCAAAAAACCCAAAACCTAAAAATACTTCGAGTATTGCTCCATGTCAGAGCGAACCACTTATTCCATCATCCCCGTGAACTACCTGTCATTCCCGTGAAAACGGGAATCCAGTTTTATAATATTTTCTATATTTACAAATTCACTTTTTATCATAAATAAACCATAAAACTCATTGCTTTTATCTGATAAAAGATGTATAATAGATTTTATCCGCTACTATTATTACAAAAGGCAAATATTATGTTTTTGGTAGACATAATCACTCATAATTCTGTTTCATCGCTGATGCTAATACTACTGATATTCGCAAGATTTTTAGGGGCAATATCAGTGCATCCGATGTTCTCATCGAGTATATTAAGTTCATTACTACGTAATAGTCTTTCTCTCATGCTTGCAATTCTTATATTTCCTTATTTAAGGGCAAATACACAATTAAACCTAAACAATCCATTCATGATGATATTATTAATTGCTGGCAATTACTGCTATGGTTACCTTATAGGGTTTTTTTTGAGTTTTCCAATATGGCTTATAGAATCATGTGGAAACATTATAGACACGCAACGTGGTGAACAGGCGGGAGCGATAATGAATAAACTTACAAGCAATCCAGCATCATCAATTGCCAATCTCCTCACCAAAGCATTTATGGTATATTTTGTAATTAATAATGGTCTAATATTCTTTTTTGATACCCTGTTTAGAAGTTTTTCAGTGATACCCGTGGATAATCTCTTGGCAGCGCTCACTCAAATGCACATAAATGATTATACGCACGCAGTTAGTCAATATTTTTATTGGGTAATAATTTTAGTACTCCCAATCATAGTAGCACTTTTTTTATTAGATTTAATCTTTGGGCTTATTGGTGCTTTTATCCCACAAATGAATGTAACTGTCATTGCAATGCCAATAAAAAGTGCATTAGCATTATTTTTACTCACTATGATGTGTGGCTATATTTTTCATAATATATTAATAAAATTTTTAATGCCAATTTCATTGTAATAACGATTGAAGAAATTTTCTTCAACTTATATTTAATAAATATATTATAATATTATTAAGTTAGTTAAAAAGTTAGTTGTTAGTTAAAAGTTAAGCACATAGAATAAATTTTTACAAGGAAGATGTACCATGACTATTGTTGTAAAGAATCCAAATGAGTTAAATGAATTATCTTCACCCGACAAGCTGGATATAAATTTAAACAATTTAAATCCAGAAATAGATCCAGATATGCTATCTGATAATGATCAAAAATATTTAAGAGCAATGCAGGAGATTGCAACCGGACAAATACCTCCAGATCACATCATTCAACATGCCAAAGAAAACAATTTATTATCCGATGAACAAATTGATCAGATGACTTCCAGTGTAAATAAGACATTAGATGATATTCAAAATTCAAAATATTTAGCGCAAAATCCACAAGAAATACCAAATCGCATCTTAAGCGGTGTGATAGAGGGTGCACGTGGCGCGATAGAGTGTACCTTCCCACTTGGTGCACACCCTACACAATCAGACACACCGCCGACAGGGTCATCACCTAAGACTGGCAGTGACCCATCTGACGGGTCATCCACTGATCTTTCAGCTTTTATGCTGGATGGGTGGAATAATATTTTTACTATGATTAAAAATGGCACTCCAGCGCAATATGTGATACTGGCATTGTTTGACTTTATGGCTGATGCAAATACTAAGTCAACCAATGCACTTATAGCTAGTCAATCTCAAAATGCCCAGGATTCACAAACGTTGACAACATTTACAAATTTGGGTCAGGCATGGACAGACATAATAGCTAAATATACCGACAGCAAAACTGGTGCAAAATATAACATAACAGATATTCTTAGTGCATTACATCAAGGTGGCAAATGTCCACCAGATCCAGCCCATCCAGATAAAGCTGCAGATTTTAATGACATATATAATACCATAATACAAAAGGCGGGAACATCTGCAGTTGATTTATTAAAAAAACTAGAAGATCATGGTACAAAATTATGGCCAGATGGTAATGGTGCACTAACAGATGAAGACGTTGCAAATCTATTAAACAATTTGATGAATACTATGAATGATGTTATGAAATTACACGGTTCATCAATCGATACATCACCTTTTTCTGGAAATAAAGATGATACTTTTTATGGCGATGACGGTGGACCAACAGGAACAAAAGATGGAATATATTCCTCAGGAAAATCCCCAGATGAAATTTATTATCAAGTGAAGAATGGTGAGAGAATAAAGCCTGATTTAGAGGTACATGACCATGATTTTGCATCAAAGATGACAAAGGGCCAATCTTATTCAGGAGATCAGTTAGCAGAAGCCTTCGGTAGTTATCAACCAACAAAAAAAGATGTAAAAGATATCATTGCTGCATTAACCAAATCATTTACCGCTGGAGATATAACAGGAAAAAGTGGGGGTGTTATGACTACTATAGGAGCTATCACTACTTTCGATACTAAGATCGCCAATCAATTAACTCTATACGGCACTAACATTACTTCATATACTACAGGTAAGGTTAAGTATATTGATATGATACAACAAATGAATGGTAAAATTTTCTAATTTATATTTTAAGGAATATATTATGCGTACTGATGAAAATATTAATAACCGCTTCTTAAACGGTCAAATATCGCCTACGTTAAATGATAAAACAAATATTAATAAAATTAATACAATTCAAAATATTGTAAATGATGATAACAAAAATATTGGATCACGTGAGGCCATATTGGCGGAATTTAATGATGGAATTGCGGTACATTTTGCATATCACCCTGTATACATCGAATCTCCAAAACCTCTTACAGATGTAAAATCAGAGGCATTGAAAGAATTAATAGATTTAGATGTGGTAGATACACCAATTGTGGCAAATCCACCGATTGTGACAAAACAGCAAAATCCTCAAAATCCGCAAAGTTCATCGGTAAACGCTGGAAATTCAGTTTTAGCACCGCACAATCCTCAGACGGCGATGCTAGCTGCAATGTTTACTTACATAGATATTGAATTTGAAAGAGTAATTAAGCTTAATGAAATTAACTTGCAAGAACTTAAAGTAAACGAAAACGTACAAAGTATGAGTATGGATTTAGCTAAAACTGTCGATGATTACATTAACAAGGCAAGAGAGGAATTTAAAGATGCTTGGCAAAAGATTGCAAAGATAACAAGTAGCACTGCATTTGGACTTGGTCTTTTTATGTCGGCTGTTATGCTCATTAAAGCTGGTTTTACTTTGGTAGCTGGAATTGGGAGTGGAAATCCTTTACTTATTGGACTTGGTGTATTTGAGCTTACACAAGCATCAGATACAATAACTAAAACTGAAGCTGCGGCAGAAATTATGGGTGATCCATCTAAATTTTTTGATTCAAAAAATAACGCTAAAAATCGTATGGATAACGGTGTATTTGGGGCTATTTGGTCGGGAAATCCAGACGGGGCACAAAAGGCAAGTGCCATATATAACCTCGCAACATCTGCATTAATGGAAGGTCCTGGTATTATGAGCTCTGGATCTGCTATGTTACGTGAAGGCAAAGGTGTTTTACCGTGGTTAATTAAAACATCTACAACTATGGGTAAACTAGGGTGTAGTGGTGCTGCCATTGGTGTAGATCAAGAGAACAAAGCTCAACCATGGTTGCAAGCGGCATCTAATGGTGTACTTGGAGTTATCCTTCACGCCATATTTACTGCGGTTCCCGATGAAGATGGTACCCCGCCATGGTGGAAGCAAGTGTCTGAGATGGGTGGTGGTATGATAGGCGGAATGGGTGAAACTTATAAAATTGGCAAATATATGAATAAACATTTCGACAAAGAACTTACAGAAGGTATGAAAAACCTAAATAAAGTATCAAACACTATAGCATTAAATGGAATAGCAAGCCAAACAGTAGGTTCGCCCACAAAAGTTGGTAGTGCTTTTATCGAAAAAGAGCGCGCTACCATGACTGGCAGTGTACAATTACTTGAAATAAACCAAGATAGTATTAAATTCTTGTTTGATACCGCTATTAAAAAATGGCAAGAGATTAGTAAACAAGATACCAAATCAACAAATGACATTGCACAAACACAGGCAGCTGCAATTATGCAACTTAATAATAAAATATTTTCCTAGAGAGATCTTTAAATGAGTAATATACAAGATATCAAAAATTATACTGAAGTGATCAGTAACTCGCTGTTAAATAAAAAAAACAATGATACAAAAGACGCATCTAATGAAAATGGTGATATACAGTCAAATGATATTTCTTTGGCTTTTCTGGAGGCAGATAAAAAATTACTAAATGACCCAACATTTGTAAATAATGTACATAAAATATGTAAACAGATGGAAGATATGACAAATGAATTGATTGATGAGACAAATGAGCTATTAGAATTTGATTATTCAGCAAAACTTGAAGGAGAGCATCCAACCCATGACACTCAAGAACGAGCAACACCGCCAGTATTATTCGATCATGTTACGGTTAAAACTTCATCTGTGTCAGACATGGTTGATTCGATTTATAAATTAATGGCAGTCATCACTCATCTGATAGCTATAGATATGGAAACAAAAAGATTATGGGGTCAAACTCAGACTTCTCTTGTGGGAATGTATCAAGAAACCCTTGGTACGCAGCTTAAAGCCCAAGGGGAAGCAAATAAGATAATGCAAAACGCTGCACTAACAGGGGCCATCACGCAATCCTGTGCCGTTGCTTTACAAACTGGAGTTATGGCGAAACAAGCGTATGACATGAAGAAAACCGATGAAAGTATTTGGGATTGTCATGAAAAAGGACAGAAGGCCATCACAGAAGACGTGGGTATGAAAGATACTCTTGATAAACTAGATGTTAATGATAAGCCAAATGTGCCGATTGAGCAACGAGTTAACGATATGAGGAAAAATAAAGAAGATCTCAACCACAATGAATTGGTGGGTGGGAATCCTCCACATGGAAAAATTATCGCTGAGCATACTCTAGATAATTTACGTATTAATAATGAGAGCACAGATGTTGGTCACCTTAATGCAATAGTTTTGAACAAAAACACCAACCTAGGAACTTTTACTGAGAATATCAAAAATACTGTTTATAATGTTAAAACTAACGGCAAGACTGATGCCTATCAAATCAAAGAATTTCATGATGATATAGCGGGGACGACGTTTTACCGGAAAGTTCCAGTGGATAAATTTACCCGTAATGTGAAATTTACAATGGATAATCCGCCAGTTGACGATACCTTTAATCAATTTAATGGAATGAACCCAGAGGTATCAGCTGATCAGCAATATTTATACAACGTTGATAATGGGAAACTTTATAAACGCAATCTAGGTAATAATCCGCAAGAAATCCCCAACAACCCAGTGCCTACTTTCGCTCAATTAAAGGAAATATACGGCACTATTCCAACTGTCAAGAAACCATATGAAGGTGCTTTCGATCCAACAAATCATACAGAAAATGCTAAGATGTTTGCTGGTTTCGATGATATTCCTAGAGATAACCCAAATCTAAACGATCACCACCTTAATCAATATGTGCTAGGGGAAGATGGTGGTATCTATTATCGCATGAAAGATAACGGACGGTATCATTATGGGAAGTGCGATAATGGTTATGATGGTGACATCAATAAACAATACATTGCAAGAGATTTAATCCGTCAGGTGCAATCTAAAAATCAAGCTGCATTCGATAACAAGAATAAGATCAACAACAATCCTCATCTTGATGTTAGGCCACAGTATTATCACTATGATGATAGTACATATAAAAAATCTGAATTACCGTCTGCTTTGAAAGAAGATTTAAAAGCTCATCAGCCAGCTATAATCATACCAGATGATCAAGCTAATACTCAATTGAAATGGTTATCCAAACAGCATCCAAATGGTGTTCCTAAAAGTGTACTTAAGCCTGGCCTTTATTTTGAGGGTGATGTGTGTTATAAGGTTGGGGTACGTGATGGCGACCAGAATGTCACGATTACTCAACACCGCCAAAAAACAGCAAATGTAATATGGGAAAGAATACCAGGGGCAAATACACCGTTGAAATTAGAGACAATGACAGAAAAACATCAATTTGAAGAACATAACCTATTCTCAAAATTGGCAGGTGATAAGCAAATAGCTAGAGAAAACTTTAAAACAATATGGAATACGGAATCAAATGGAACGTTATTAGTACTTCAGCTACAACCAGGTCAAGTAATGGCGGACTTGCCAGTATACTCAAATAATTTTAAACTACTTAATAAACCTAATGCGAATGGACTTAATAACCTTGCAGGTGATAATCCTATATCTGAGGCAGACTTAATCAATAATTTTGAGGGTTATGTACCACAAAATAGTGCAAACCATAAATTCCAAGATGATATAGATCAATTAAAGCTCGGCAATCATACTCATAATAATGTAGATTCTGAAGATCCAGATACGGTAACTGCACGAGTAAGCACTCTAACTGCTGATGAGAAAGAACAACTTAATCACATGAAGGAGCTACAACAAGAACTTAAGGATACAATAAAAGAATACAACGACACTAAGG
Organism: Neisseriaceae bacterium; assembly: GCA_947470205.1. Classification (GTDB taxonomy): domain Bacteria; phylum Pseudomonadota; class Gammaproteobacteria; order Burkholderiales; family UBA11063; genus Aquella. The sequence goes on from CANISK010000003.1 coordinate 12,444, forward strand.
ACGTAAAAACTAAAGATAAACTTGGGAAAAAAATACTCAATATTCAGCAAAAAATGTTTGATTTTCTCTCAACTGATAGAGGCTGGGGAAAGTTAAAGCCACACCTTGGGTCTGCAAATAGCAAGATAGAAAAAATGTCACATAATGAACGATTAAAAAATATCACCACACAAAAACTTACGAAAGATGAAAAAACAGCATTGCGTGATTTGGCAGACAACATTCCTGATATTCCTAATGATTACAAAGTGGCGCTTAAAAACATTGGCGATGGTAAAGATTGGGCAGTTTTTGATCATGAGGCCAATACAGTTCGAGTATTTGTAAAAGATCCTAAGGGCAATACCTTTGAATCAAGGAGTTTTCAAGTACCACAAAATATGGGGGATCAGAAAAAAGTGGATATACTTAAACAAGCATTTGCAAAAAATTTCCGTAATGCTACTTTCAAGAAAGGCAATGGGGACAATTTTAATGCATTAATAAAAAATGACGATTTTATCAAATTTCGTCAAGCTCATCCCAATCATCGGTTGAAATTTGTATTTGAGGATATAAAAAAAGCAAAAGCCTTAAGTGCGTTTAATGAACGTAATGGTATTAATGAAATGAAAGAAGAGTTAAAAATTACCCTTGCCGATGCTGATACAATTATTAACGGAGACCGTAGTCCCATGAGTACAGATAAAGGTCTAAAGGGAAAGATGGCTCAGAAAGCCGGTCAACTGTTTCAGATGTATCAATCCGCGAATCAAAGTTTTCAGGCGTGGCAGCAGGTGGCATCTCAATATACTGAATACTATAGATTACACGGTGATATGGAGCAAAAAATAGCTGATTATTTTGCAGAAAGCATGAAGTTATTATGTAATAAATGGCTTGATATGAATAGCTCTATGCTTCAAAGTACAGAAAGTTCAATGCAGGGACTTGTTGAACTTATGAACCAACAGATAGCCGCCATAATGACTAAATTATTAGATGGAATGAAATAATTTTAGATGAGTATTTAAAATGGAAGATCATATATACAATTTGGCGATCGATAAATTTAACCAACAAAAATATAATGATGCAGTGTCATTATTAAGATACCTTGCTATTCTTGAACCAGATAATTGTCTATACCTCAAGGCATTAGCTGGCGGATTGCAAATGAATGAAGAATTTGAGGAAGCTGTAGTATGCTATAATCAAGCATTCAAATTAAAGCCAATTGCGGATAACTATGATTGCATATTTTTCGTTGCAAATTGTTTTTTGAGCCTTAAAGATACACAAAATGCAATATTGAAATTAAGTCATTTTATTGATTTATGTGAAAAAAATGAATTTGCAACCATTCATTTTGATAAACTAATTAAACGTGCCAGATTATTAATTCAGGCACACCGATAAACAATGTCATTGCTAGCTTTGATTTATCAATAGGCGCAATCTCATAAGAAGTATAAGAAAGACACTCAAATGAACAATATAAATATTAATAATAATTCACCAGTCAACGTGGATAAAGTACCAAGCAAAACTGATCCCAAGATAATTAATATATCAGACTTGCGTAATACATTACTAGATATACAAAATAAACATAAAGGATTGATGAATGAAGCACAGACAAACCCAGATTTATCATCAGAAGATGTAATGAACCAAACACGAGAATTATTGAATAATGTTAAATCCTCTATTGATGATAGCATAGAACAAATGTATGATAAACAATATGTCGAAAATTTTAATAATGACATGATGAAATTAGCACACACAGATGGACAAGAGGTTATTGATACATTAAATCAAATCAATACATTGTTACTGGGCACAAATAATCCTGAAGAGACACCTGCACAGTTGGATTATTTAATAACAAAGGAGTTACCAACAAAGCTCACAAATGCAGAAGATAAAACTACAAAATCGGTTAATGATTATGCAGCCAGTAGGGAAGGCGCACAAATATCAAGTGGTTCTACAAATGCGACTGATTTATCAAATTTAGATTCAGATGACTTTAAATATCTAAGCGCTTTGTTAAACTTATCAAATAGAAGCTGTACAACAACAATTCAATTAACTATGTTTATTGCAGATACTATAGCCACACAAGTAGCAGGTATAGGTGCATTACAAAGTGATGCATCAAAATTTGCTGATGGAATTAGTCTTTTACAAGCCGCAGTTCAAGCTGCAAATGGTATAACGGACGATAAGTTTACTAAATTACAAGAATTGATTAAGTACATGAAAGATTACAAAGGTACATATGACGAGCAAGGTATTTACTATGTCAACACTAAATCAGAAGTAACAGAACACACACCACCCAAAGATATAATTTATTATGATGGTGTTCCATCTGGTGTGGCAACTTGGAATGGAACGGGATGGGAGTTTCATGACGGTGCATGCCAAAAACCGCAAGATCAGTCCCCCGAAGATTTTATGCTAAATTTTAATAAAATGCTTAAAGTGTTTCACGACCAAATGCAAAACCCATCAGCTGATGTAGCGGATGTGGCAATTAGCACTATTGTGGGGTTTAATGATGATGGGTGTGACTTCTCCACATATTATCGCAATGACTATCAGAATCTGTACAACGCATTTAAACAGGTGCAGGACAATGTATTTAAGGTAAATAAACGACCAATTTCAGCAGTTGATTATGTTAATAAGGTTGTGTCTAATGTATTCCAACCATATTTAAAAAACATTGATATAGTTTTTTCGATAGATTCTCTAAAAACTCTTAAACCTACTGATGCAAAGGATCAAACAGTTGTTAATTTTATGGATGAATTAAAGAAGCTTATTGACAAGATAGACAAAGTTTACGTTGGTAAACTAGATGCTACAAAATCTTCACTTACAAGCTCATCAGGCTCATGGTTAAATAATGTGCTTGCTAAGTTGGTGAGTTATTATGAGGCGATGATTAGACAATAAATCATTAGTTATAAAAATTATATTTATTTTATTTTTTTTAAAGGATGAATAACATGACAAATATAGATAGAAATATTCCAAAAAATAATATACCCTATACTACGGCTTCACAATCTACGTCTTCAGCAGCAAAGACATCTCAACAAGATGACGATGTTGATGTGGCAGCTCCTCACACCCTATACACGGATGCATTATTTAAAAATTGTATTGATGGCATAGAAGAGCTTTATAAAAATATAGAACAATCAAGAAAAGAGTGTCTTTTTGATTCTATAACAGACAGTGAACATACACAACTACAATCTGCGGTTGGTAAGCTCCAAGATACACATAAACAATATGAGGAGTTTATCAATAAATGTGATGAAGTGGCACCAGCTAGTGATGGTATTCAAACATCAGACTATCAGATAATGATTACACCAACAAAGAGATTATCTGGCATGATAGGTATGATGCTTGCAGCGATTCAAGTAGTCACAGACAAATCTAAACATGCAATGACCATTGCAGCCTCAGAAGCCGCAGAAGCTCAAGCGTTAAATCAACAGGCAGGAATGGAAGGAGATATGAATAAATATCTGACTGCACTATATACAAACATGACAAAATCAGACAATGAAGGTAAACAGAAGGATCTAGATGGTAAGAATACAACTGCAACTCCACTAAAGACATTAGAGGGGTATAAAAATGGTAATAATACAATCATTAGCAATGCAGATGAGTTTAAAGGGACACCACTTTATGATTTATTTACAAATTTTAATGGTGACAAGACAACAGCAGAAATAAACTCAGACAAATTAAAGAATTTCTTGAATGATCTTGGAAATAAGATATTTGGTGCACTCACTCCAGACCAAGGAGAGAATAAGTGGATGCAAAATGCTGGTACTTATATGTTTTCATTGACATCAAACGGACTGCAAGCTTATAATAGTCAATGGAATAGCTTCAAACAGCAGATTGATTCCAAGCTAGGTCAGTTTGGACAGCGTATGACCCAAGTAAATGATCAATTACAATTGTTTCTACAGAATGTTCAAAAAGAACTTCGCGGAGCGATGATCGGTAACTAACTGTTAATGGAAAACCTTGGTACATGATACATATATAAAATATATCATGTACCAAGATGGAAAACACTAGATTTATTAAATAATCTTTTTTATAGAGGTACATAACTATGAATAAAATTTTCAAAAAAATACTACTAGCACTAACAATGCTAAGTACATCATTAGCGATGGCAGATGATGTTGCCCCAGAATATCTAAAGATAGGTCATAATTATCCATGGATGTCAAATATTATGATGAAAATGAGAGTAAACAATAAGACAGGATGCGATAATATAAAATTAATGCATAATGGGTACGTAAGTGTAGCTTCACCATCTTTCGTGTCAGCTCCAGCTAATGCTGGTTTACCAGCTACAAATTTTGCAAACAGCTCTGGTAAAGATCAATTTTTTACTGATCTGTGCAAAATAACAGATAATGCCAACCCCACAAATCATAAATCAGGTGACAATTTATGGTGTAGAACTTTTGGTAATGGTGAGCAAGGTAGTGATAATCCTCAAAGTGCAACTTTAGTCGCATTGGGAAAATTTGGTGGGAGATCTGAACAGGAACTTTCAACGTTTAATACTTTTTTTAGTATTACTGATAAGGATGGCAATAGAGCTGGCTTTTATGGAATAGTTGCAAGTATAGTTAATAATAACAATGATGCAGTTAAAAATCAAGTGAGTAAAGGTGATAATTATATAGCCACAGGAGGGCGTAGAACTTGGACATATAGTATAGCAAGTAAAACTGAATGGCCATATATAAAAAATGGTGATTCTTTTAATATAACAACATCATTTGATGCAGGTAAATCAACAAATAAGAATATAATGACTAATTATGGTTTTGACCATGTTAGTTTAGCTACTGGATATGCATATACCACCAATATAATTAGCGAAAACCCACCACTATGCACTTCGAATACTCCTGGTTTAGGAACAGTTAGTATTTATCCGAAGATAAGTATTAACATAGAGGCTCCAGAACCATCTCAGGAGCCAAACTGGTATTGGGCTGATCATGACTCATATTTAAAAGAGATGCAAGATAGTCAAGCGGCAATTAATGGTCGCGGGACAACAGATAACCCTTGGATGGGGGGAGTATACGGATATGGTACCGGCGATGATGGCAGATGTGCAGCGTTTGCGGGCGGTGCATGTTCTTATGCATTCAGTAGATACCATACGCATAATATTGTTATAAACAATCAATCTGTTCCGGATGGTAGAGCGAGATGTGAAACCGTTTGGCTGTCTAAAGGATGGGTACCCTTTCCAGGGAACACCGATCTTTACGGTAAGGATGCTTATGCAAGATGTTACTTTGCATTTCAACCACAAACCTTTACTGTTGATATTGACAAAATTATGTTACCAGAAGCAAAATACCAAAAATTTACAATTAATGGCACAAAAGGTGGTCCATATGGGTGCGAATTCAAGAATAGCGTACAACAAAAGAACATCATAAGTGATAATGATAAAACAAGTACTTTAAATAACTTTACAGACTTAAAAGGCATTAATGATGGTAATGAGATTCGGGTATATAAAGGAGCATATGATGATTCGGCTGATCAACTTGGTTCTTTAAAATCTAAAAGCGCTGACTTGCTTAAGCTTAGTGTTCAACCTGGATACACGCTAGAAACTTCTGTGAAATTTACCACACAAGATGGCTCACCTATATGGGTTAGAATCGATTACAAGTGTGATAAATAACACTCACTTAGGGATGTGCACGAAATAACTTTAGTATGCATCGTTGTCATTCCCGCGTATTTTTTTGTCATTCCCGCGAAGGCGGGAATCCAGATAACAGACTTTTTATTAATTATTTTTTTAAAATTGTCAGGTATTGAGGCTAGAATCTACCCTCTCTAATATTTCTCTATATTTCCATAGACGATAAATTTTGATTTATTGTCCTATTTGTAATAATAAAATATGGTATCATCTATCTTGAAATAATCAAAATAGGAGATACCATACCATGAAATCAATAATAATCTACTCCAAACAAACATGTCCATATTGCGATATGGCAAAACGCCTCCTCAAAGAAAAAGGTGTCACATCATTTCAAGAAATCCGTATTGACTTGGACGACACCATGCGTGATAAAATGATAAAACTCACTAATCGCATTACAGTACCACAAATCTTCATTGGGGACATTCACGTAGGTGGATTTGATGACTTGTCCAAACTAAACCGTGACGGTAAATTAGACGCATTATTACAAGATTAAAACCCATGTCATTGCGAGACTTGATTTATCAAGTAGTGGCAATCCCATAGACCGTGAGATTGCCACGCCTAACGGCTCGCAATGACTGTGTGTGATAGATTCTTACTATGAATTGGCATTAAAGAGTAAATCAAATAAAACCCATAGACAGAAAGCAAAGTTAAACATGCAGCAAAATTTACAGTCATCAATTACAAGTACCAATACTGCAATTACATCCCTCAACCAACAAATCCAAAACGATACCATCACAGTAACTCAACTTAATAAATTAGCTAAAACTCTTCTAGAAAACAATATGCCAATTTGTTGGATTAGTGGAGAAATATCTAGTGTAAAAAAATATAGTCATATTTATTTTGATTTAAAAGACGAAACTGCAAAGATATCTTGTGTGTTATTTGCGGGTAATTTAAATAATATAGATTTTAACTTAGAAAATGGGCTTAAGGTGGAGCTCAGAGGACGCATCACCATCTACCAGACCAATGGAAGCTATCAAATCAACGTAGAACGAATCCGTAAGCTTGGTATTGGTGGACTATGGGAGGCATATCATAAGCTCATGAATAAGTTAAAACTAGAGGGGATATTTGATGCAAAACACAAAAAGCCCATTCCATTATACCCACGTTCCATTGGGGTCATCACCTCCAAAGAAGGCTCGGTTATTCGAGACGTGATAACCACACTCAAGCGTCGTATGCCAAATATCCCAGTGATTATCTACCATAGTGCAGTCCAAGGGACGGATGCTAGCATGCAAATTGCTAAAGCAATTCGTACTGCAAATGCGAGGGGGGATGTAGACGTGCTGATTATCTGTAGAGGAGGCGGGTCTTTAGAGGACCTCTGGTGTTTTAATGAAGAGATAGTAGCACGTGAAGTCTTTACCAGCCAAATCCCCATCATTAGCGCGGTAGGGCACGAGACAGACACCACAATTATTGACTTCGTGTCAGACCTAAGGGCACCAACGCCAACAGCAGCAGCTGAGATGGTGGCGAAAAGTAGAGATGAATGGGGTATGTTAGTACATAAACTACATCATCAATTGGTTGATAAATTCACCTATGTCATGAATAACAAAACACAAGCCTTGGACTCATACCTAAGACAGTTAAAGCTTCTAAACCCAATTAACCAATTAAAAAATAAACATCTCAAAGTTTCTCATTTAAACAATATACTTAATAATAAAATATTAGAAGTTATCAATATCTATACAAACAAACTAAAAACATTAAATATACATTTAAATAATGCCAAACCAAATATTGTAAATTATACTAATAAATTAGAAAATATAAAATATAAATTACACGCTAATTATAAGAATTGTATTAATGTGCATCAAACTCACTTAAATACCATAACAGTAAAACTAGACCTAGTAAATCCATATGGTATTTTAAACAGAGGATATGCTATAATAAAAAATAAAGATGGCAATATTGTAACCAAAGGGGCGTCATTAAAACACAATGAAGAAATAATGATAAACTTTAAAGATGATGTAGTGCACGCAACAGTAAATCCTCTGTCATTCCCAACTTGATTGGGAATCCATGCCCTCACGGTAGTATGTGACTGGATTCACACCAAAGCGGGAATGACAAGATCTTGCGCTGCAATGACAAAATACCATATAAAGAGGTAAAAAATGTTTAATGATATTATTATATTTATTCAAGTTGTAGAAACTGGAAGCTTTACTAAAGCTGCATTAAAATTAAACACCACTCAAGCCACAGTTAGTCGCAGAATAAAAGAGTTAGAGACCACCTTAGGTGGTGCTCTTGTTATTCGTGATACTAGAACACTTGACATTACCCCTCTTGGCATGGATCTATATCACAAATTAAAAGACTCCGAACTACACATTAAAAATGTTATTGACGAAATTAAAAATCAATCATCTGGAGTTTCCGGTAGGTTACGCGTTATGCTTCCAAATGTTATGGCATATAATACCATCTCTCCACACATTCCAAAGTTTTTGCGAGACAACAAAGGCGTTACATTGGAAATATTTTACAGTAGCGGTGCGATAGATTTGATGAAGGAACCTTTTGATATTGCAATCACACCATTTCTTCCAAAACAACAAACCTTGCTCATTAAAAAACTTGCAAGTATAAATTTAAAACTTTACTGTGCGCCTAGTTATGCTAAAAAATATGGCATACCAAAGACTATAGATGAGTTAAAAGATCATATGTTAATAGGGGCAACATTACAAGATTACACAACAGTAGATACGGTGAGTCTTGTAAATACGATCACCCATCAAGAAACCAAATTATCTTGGCATTCAAGGGTATTTATAAATAGCGCCATCCATGGAATTGCTATGGCAAAATCTGGTGAAATAATCGGCAGTGGCTGGGAAGTTTTAGTAAAAGATGATCTTGAGGCTAAAACTCTTGTTCCAGTATTGCCAGATTATTCACTTGCAGAAGTGTCTTTTTATCAAATCAAACGCCCAAATGTCAAAAGTGCATTAATCGATTTATTTAGTGACTTCATTGCAGATTGCTTCAAATTCACTTCTTAATATACTAGTATGTGCAATTTTTCCATACCAATTGAAAGAATTTACGATTTAATGTTTTATTTTTTGTCTTAGCATCACCCAAGAGTGTATCGTATACATCATTCTCGTGCAAGCGAATTCCCTTTTTTAGATCCTCTTTAGTGTCTTCAGACGTCTCAGTTTTATTTAGATTTTTGATTGAATTGTGGTATATTCTTTGTTTTAATAATAGCGCATTTTTTTTATCGTTTGGAAATGAATTTAATATATTATCTATATGAGTTAGATGCGATTGATATTTTTCCCCATAATGTATGAAATAATCCATCAATAATTCTGATTTTATAATTTCATTTAATTTGGTTCTTCAATTTTATTAAAATAATCAGACTGCGATTATTCACGACGCTTTTCATTAGCGTTAATTAATTGTTGCTTCGTAGTTTGACTGATATTTGTCTCGAATGGAGGTTGTTGATTTGAAGTGTTCATAAAAAAGTTCCAGTACAAAAAATATTAATAAACATCACTTAAAATGCCAATTAAGAGCTAAAATAAATTCAATCAAAGCAATAGTTTAATTGTCATTCCCGCGCAGGCGGGAATCCAGTATAATAAATAAAAACATGGATTCCCAATCAAGTTGGGAATGACA
>CANISK010000004.1 GCA_947470205.1 Neisseriaceae bacterium
AAAATTACTACTATAAATTCTTTTGTATTCAAAAACTCTGAAATTGGTATAATAATCAGTAAAAAATTTTTGTGAATTTTTTTCAAGGAATTTATTAATAATTGGAAGATTTGTTGGTATATTTTCTTCGTTTAATGCAATTTGACTAAGTTTGAACACCATTTCATACGGTATACCATACGAATCAAGAACTAACTCACTCTTAATTAAAGTTTTTATAAAATCAAGATATTTACTTGTACTGACTGGTTTGGCATAATCTATCTGCAGTTGGTTAATTATGTAAGTTGATACCACTGAATGTGTACGTAAATCATTATCCGAATAACCTCTACCGTCTAATACGCAATAAAAAATCGCACCTAATTGCAATATACGTTTATAGTGCACGGGAGATGCATTATATACATTTAAATACTCCTCCACATCAAATGATTTAGAATTTGTCAACATGTAGTCGCCCCTTAAGAATAAAAGTTTTTAAAAAGTTTTCCATTATGAAAAACATTACCCAAAGCTGTCCCAAAAAAATTATCATTCCTATTATTGTATCCATTGCCCTATTTATGGAATTTTTAGATAGTTCAATTGTAAATACTGCCATTCCTAGTATTGCACGAGATTTGCACATAAACCCACTATTGTTAAAATTTGCCGTTACTAGCTATTTACTCAGTCTGACTATCTTCATCCCAATTAGCGGATTTTGTGCAGATAAATTTGGCACCAAAAAAGTATTCCTCTATGCATTATTTTTATTTGTGATCGCATCTTTATTGTGCGCAGTTGCTCAATCTATCACCGCACTTACCATATTCAGATTTATACAAGGCATGGGTGGTGCATTTATGACGCCTATCGCAAGAATTATCTTAATTAGGCTTTTTCCAGCAAAAGATTTGGTGCGTGTGCAAAGCATGATCTTCTCTCCAGCGCTTCTTGGTTTGGTGTTTGGGCCTTTTTTGGGTGGTGTAATATCAGAACGTTTAACTTGGCATTGGATTTTTTATATTAATATACCCATTGGATTGATAATTTTATATATCGCAACATTATGTATCGAAGAATATAAACCAAATATAGTTCGAAAATTTGATTGGCTAGGATTTGCTTTAGTGATTGCCTCACTTTCTCCTATAACATTTTTTATTGATATGTTACACCATGACGAGATTATTACACAAAATATGAATCTTATGGTTGGTTTATTTGGTTGTGTTGTATTAATATTGTTAATTGCACATTGTTTTATTAGTAAACACCCTATTTTTGATCTTTCACTGCTTAAAATAAAAACATTTAGAATTGGTTATAACATAAATTTCACGATATATGCCTTGACTGCTAGTGTATCATTTTTATTACCGCTTATGTATCAATTCAATTTTGGCATGAATCCTGAACGTGCTGGATTATTAGTATTAGCTATTCCAGTTGGTTACATTGTTTCTAGAATAATGATATCTAAAACTTTAGATAAATTTGGCTTTAAAAAAGTTATGTTATTTGGCGCAACTGGTACCTTTATTGGTTTAATTATTTTCAGTTTTTTTGATTCATCTACATCAGAAATATTTATTGCAATTGTTGAATTTTTATACGGAGCTTGTTGGATATTGCTTGGTGCATCTTGTGGTGCACTAAACTACATAGACATGCCACAAGATAAAATCTCCATTGCCACATCTTTCGATATCACATCAAGGCAATTTGCAAGCAGTATAGGGATTGGAATAAGCGCATTTTGTTTATCTCTTATATCAAGTACACTGGGGGTAAATATATTTGTATCACACAATCCGATTGTATTTCACTATACTTTTTATATATTATCAATATTGCCAATTATTGCATTTTGCAATGCATTAATGCTATGACTAATTTTTATTCTGCCTAAAAATTAAATATAAAAATGGAATGGTGATAATAATAACGTCTGCTATTATCATTAATGTCACGTAAGATGAGATATTTGTCACATGAGAAAACTTGGGTGGAAATAAGCCCAAGAAAAACCCGCCACCACAAGCGATAATCCCACTTGAAGACCAGATAATCATAGCCAAATTGCCACGTTTACCCACTCTAAATGGACGCTCTAGGTGTTTAGCTGAATAACGCAATTTTATTGCACTTACAAATACCATCACCCACATTACGACTGTGAATTGTGATGTGAGAGCGATTATCATTGCAAATGCTTGTTCAATAGTAGGTAAAATAATAAAACTTGTAGCTAAAATAGATGCAATAATCGCCTGTATGAGTAATACATTCACAGGCATACCATGTTTGTTAATTTTTGCCATAAATTGTGGAGCTTGTCCACGTGTTGCGACCTCTTGTACCGCTCGTGCAGGCCCTAATATCCATGTGCTAGTCATTGATATTAACCCCACACAAATACATACTGTGATAATTTGTGCTAATAAATGTAGATGGAATTTATTCAATACCACACTAATGCCTTGAATAAGACCATTAAACACACTAAGCTCTGAGGCTGGTACAATGGATGCTAATGATACGGTTGCCAATGTTGTAAGCAAAAAAATCACCAATAATGCGATTATCATTGATAATGGGATATTTTTTTTTGGATTGATTATATTTCGCGCATGAAATGAAACCGCTTGTATGCCAGAATAACTGGATAAAACTTTCACAAACAATGCAAATGTCACAAAAGAGAAGCTTGGAATAATATCATGTATGGAAGTCATATGGATTTGAACATTGCCAAATATTAACCAATATATACCACAAATGATAAGTAGACTACCAGGTAATATCATCCCCAATGTCGCACCAATGATATTTAATATCGCCACTTTACCAATTGGTAAACAATTAAACAGGGATATTCCCCATAATGTTACTAACATTAATGTAAACATTGTATATGGCTCAGTGGCAAGAGCGGGAAATCCCACATATGCAAATGTAGCAACCAATGCTGCTAGTCCAGACGGAAAACAAATCACATTATTAAACCACTCCATCCAAATTGCCACCAAACCAGTATTTTTACCAAATGCATTTGATACCCATGTGTAGATTCCACCATTATCTTCTGTGAGCATGGCACCCAATTCCGCAGATACAAGTGCAGACGGAACAAAAAACATCACAGCCGCAAGAACAAAAAAGAATATACTTTGTAGCCCAATTGTTGCCATATATGAAATTGAACTAAGGCTCAATACTGCTGTAATGCTGATTGTGATTAATGGGAATAATGAAAGCTCTTTAGTCGGATGATTCATGTATAAAATAACCTTATTTTACTTTGTATTTAGATGGTTTAAGGTAAGAATAACTGGAGTATGATCTGATGGGCGTTCGTTTTTTCTAGGGTTGGTGTCTATAGTGCAACCACATGCGATATCTTTAAGTGGCGGACTGATTAATATGTGATCTATTCGAAGACCAAGTTTTCTTTTAAAAGCAAAATTTCTATAATCCCACCATGTGTATTGTTTTGGTTCATTGCTAAATAGTCTAAAACTATCATATAATTCTAAGGATAATAATTTAGTCCACCATGAGCGCTCCATATCACTACATAAAACTTTATCTTGCCACATTGCTGAATCATATACATCAATATCTGATGGTGCGATATTAAAATCCCCTAATAGTATAACACGATTATGTAGATTTAGCATATTTTGTGTATGATTATATAATTCATCTAACCATGAGAGTTTATATTGGAATTTATCACTATCAATTGCCTCTCCATTGACAACGTATGCGCATATTATGCGAATATCACAAATGGTGACTGTGATCACTCTTTTTTGAATGTCGTTATAATCTGGCATATCATAGCATATATCAGTTATTGGATATTTTGATATAATCGCCACTCCATTATATGTCTTTTGTCCATTAAAAGCCACATGATATCCGAGCTCTTCGAAGGCGTTTTGCGGGAAGTGTTCATTGTCGCATTTGAGCTCTTGTATCCCCAATACATCGCACTGGGTGTCTTTTAACCAATCCAACACCTGTGTAAGTCTGACTTTTAAGGAATTCACATTCCAAGTTGCAATTTTCATCATAATATTTTAGTTTTAAAATTAGTTATTTCATTATACATAATATCTAACCATGATACCTATGGAAGCTAATTGGTGGGCAATGTTTTCTAAAAAATGAATATCCACGGGTGTGATATTAACCCCTTCTTTTAGCATTGGTGTACGTGCAGTGGAGTACAATAATACTCCTTTTATTTTCTCTCGACTTGACACAACAAAATCCACATAAGATTTTATCTCATTTGTATCCAATACATTCCCATTTTGCTTAAAAAAACATGATTGAATGTATGTGTCACATAAACTACCACACAGATACAATTTGTCTTTAATGCTACTCATCGATAAATTTACTTGGTTGATTTGACTTATTGCATGAGTAGTGCCACCGTCTACTTTAAACCACACCTCTGAATTAGTCTTATTCATAACTTTTAGAGAGCTTTGCACTGATGTGTCATCAATATGGCTACCGTTTGTGATGAGAATGGTTTTAACAATATTAGTAATGTTATATTTTTGTTTAAGGCGGGTGATTATATCAACAGTTAAAGTAAATGCATTTGACAGTGTGGGTTCTCCATTACCAGATATTGAGATATCGTTTATTCGTTTGAGATTTTGGTCTTGAATGGCAGTATCGATAAAATCACCATTTATAGTCATATCCAATAATTCATCAAGCTCATGCTCTAATTTTGCTGTATCAATGGGTGTGGGAGCACCACGAATAAGATTTTCAACCTGACAATACACGCATCTATAATTACATGCGTTATTGGTATTTAGATTTACTCCAATTGATAACCCGCCACTACGTCTTGATAATACTGGGTATATATACTCATTATTATCAAAAATACGGCTATGATCTCCAAATGTAAGCTCTTTCATGATGTCTTAGGCAATAAACATGAGAGAAAGTTCCCGAACCACTGCAGATAACATTGCCAAGTCTAGCACTTTATAGCTTTGAAGCTCATCAAACATGGTGTTTATTTGTGATACAATATGGGTATTGCTTTGTATCCACGTTGACATAAAGTTTTTATCAATATTTGCGGATGGATTTTGTAATGCTTTTCTAATGAGTGTGCTATAGAGCTTATATCCATCAACTAATAATGCAGAACGCGAAAGAGCTTGCCATTTATTATTTTCAGGTAGTAAAATCAAGTTTTTCCTGAGCCAATCAAATCGAAGTACACGACCAGTGTAGAAGTAATTATGCGCAACAGATAATAAATCGTGACTTGTATCATAATGAATAGTTGCGATATCTAGTAACTGCGGATAGATATTACTCCTGCTGATAAGTTTTGCAAATGTGTCAGGCACATGTGCTTTAATGAGAGACTCATCCACTTCTTGAATGTCTGGATAATCTTCTCCCAATAAAATATCTGGTACATTGCTAAGTAAAATCCCCATTGCGGACTTATGCAATGTCACAATTTCAGTTGAAATGATATCTGATTTAACATTTCTCAATATCCATCTTGTGAGGCGCTCCAAAGACTTCTTAACCCGTATGAACATATAGATTTGGACATCTGCATTGATAATGTTATCAAAACTTTCAATCTGGTTTAATATAGTTTTAATATCAAGTAATTGATAAGCAGACCAAAAAGCGCGTATAATTTCAGTTGCATCCACTCTTAATTCGTCTTCAAAACGTGAAATAAATGTTATGCCCATTAGGTTTACAATGAGATTGGATAATTGATTTGCAATAATATGTTTTTTAAGATAATGATTTTTAATAAAAGGATGGTAATCTTTTTGAAGAAGTTTTGGAAAATAATCAAATAACAATTCATCAAATAAATTACCATCAAGAATATTTGCAGATAAAATCTTTTTATTAAGATCTATTTTTGAATATGCAAGTAATACGGATAATTCTGGCATAGTTAGACCAATGCCGTCTTTTTGTCTATCCATAAACTCCTTAACATCTGGTAAAAACTCAACCCGCCGATCTAGCTCTCCCCTACGTTCTAGTTTATCAATAAAATTCATATCTGCGGTTAATAATTCGATTGAACGTTGATCTGCATAGCGTAATATTTGGGTTTGAAGGTAGTTATCATGAAGCACTAATTGAGATACATTATCAGTCATTTGTTCCAAAATTTTATTTCTGGTATTTAAGTCCATATTGGCGTGTGCCATCACATCTGCAAATAAAATTTTGATATTCACTTCGTGATCTGAACAGTCTACTCCTGCGGAATTATCAATTGCATCAGTATAAATAAAACCGCCTTTCTTAGCAAATTCAATCCTACCCAACTGTGTTACCCCTAAGTTTCCACCTTCAGCGACAATCTTCACTCTTAAATCTTTCCCATCTATGCGTAATGAATCGTTTGCTTTATCCTTCACCATTTCATTACTCTCTATACTTGACTTCACATATGTACCTATTCCACCGTTATAAAGCATATCTACGTTTGCAGTTAATATCATCTTTATGATTTCGTTTGGAGTGAGTGTAGTAGCATTAATATCAAGCGCTTTAGCCACTTCTTTTGTGATGGCGATTGATTTTTGATGTCTTTCATAAATACCACCACCTGCGGAAATTTTACTTTTATCGTAGTCTAACCATGAAGAGCGAGGCAAATTAAATAATCTGAGTCTTTCTTCATATGAAGTATTTGAATCTGGGTTTGGGTCTAAAAAGATATGTTGATGATTAAACACTGCGATGAGTTTAATGTGTTTGGATAGCAACATTCCATTACCAAATACATCCCCCTCCATGTCTCCAATACCGACTACTGTAAAGTCTTCACGGGTTATATCTCGGTCTAAATGCCTAAAATGACGCTTAACAGATTCCCAGACACCTTTTGCAGTAATGCCAATTTTTTTATGATCATATCCAGCTGATCCACCAGATGCAAAAGCATCGCCAAGCCAAAATTGTCTTTTTAAAGATATCGCATTAGCATAATCTGAAAATCTCGCAGTTCCTTTATCTGCCGCCACAACCAAGTATGGATCTGCTTCATCATAACACACCACTTGGTTGGGAGGTATGACTTGTCCTTTGATGAGGTTATCGGTTAAATCTAGCAACCCCTCAATAAAAGTTGTATAGCAATAAACTCCTTCTTTTTGATATGCGTCTATATCTGTGACTATTGGTAACATTTTACAAATAAAACCACCCTTAGAGCCTGTGGGAACAATTACCGAATTTTTAACAATCTGTGCTTTTACTAAGCCCAGCACTTCAGTTCTGAAGTCCTCTTTTCTGTCTGACCATCTCATGCCACCACGGGCAATTTTACCACCTCGTAAATGCACCCCTTCCATACGCTTGGAATATACAAATATTTCATATAAAGGCTTTGGTTTGGGCAAGAAATTTAACTTTACGGATTCTATCTTAAAGGATATATATTGTTTATGATTGCCATTATTATCCATTTGATAATAATTTGTTCTAAGCATAGCATCTATCACATTAAAACATGCCCTTAAAATACGGTCATCGTTAATATTAACCACATTTAGTAAATTAGATACAATTGTTTCTGTTATTTTGGTGGGATTTTTAAAATTTGATATACTAGAATTAAATTTAGCTTCAAAAAATGCAAATAAGTTACTTGCAATATCTGGATATTCAGATAAACAGTCTTTTATATGTTCTTTGGAAAAAGGTAGAGCACCTTGTACTACATAATGAGCTATCCCACGAAGTAAGGTAATGGAACGCGAATCCATCCCACATCTTAATGCAAGTTTGTTTAGTGAATCGCTTTCAATGATACCATTACACACATCTAGCGATGCTTGAATAAGATTTTGTTTTATATGTTCGTTATTAAATGACTGCCCCCATAATTCCCCATCAATCTGTACCCCGAAATCACATAAATATATAATCGTACCGTCACTAAACTTGATTTTCCTCAAATGTTCATCAATTAATTTTAATCCAAAGTTTTCAATAATAGGAAGCACGGTAGATAAACTCACGGAGCTATTATATTTAAATAATTTAATTTGCCATACTGATGAATCAGATTCTAAGCTTTTACTAATATTAAAAGCGTAGTGATTATCTAATGACAAAGTATCAAGCGCTATAATGTCTTTTGCAATATCTTCTGGAGTATAACAATTAATATATTCTTGCGGGAGTAGTGGAAGAAACTTATCACATAAAGTATCATCGGATGCGATATTTAAAGTTTTGAGTTGAAATTTAATGGCATCTTGATATTGTGTTTTTGCAGCTGAAGACATATTTTTATTAATCCTTCTATTAATTGTATTTATAACCACTATTGTATACCAACTAGAACCAAAAATTAAAAAATATATAAGAAAAATTTGCATTATATGGGTAAAGTAATATAAAATCATCTCTTAACAGTGGAAGCTTGGCAGAGCGGTTGAATGCAACGGTCTTGAAAACCGTCGAGGGTGCGAACTCTCCGTGAGTTCGAATCTCACAGCTTCCGCCATTGTAAATTGCAATATTTATAAAAATTATCAATACCATCTTATCTCACTATTACATCATCAAAAAATAACTCTCCGTTACCAATTCAACATCAAAATCCCATTTGAAGATTTTTTTCAAACTCGCATGAAATTATAATATATAATATAATCTTACCAAGAAATAAGATTTTAAAGGAAATTTTCCATCATGCGACCAATAACTATTGCAAACGCTAATAAACCTTGGGAAAAAGCAAATATAATAAAACAGTCTATAAAAAACACATGGTTTGCTTCCACAGACAACAAAAACCATTTGAATGGGGTAAAAAACAGTATCAACACCCACGTCAAAAACAAAATCGAATCTACAATAATGTTTAAAATAATTAAGCGCATGGGTAGTTATTTTGATCGCATAAAAATTTGGTCTGATAAGCATTATAAAAATCTTACTGAGGAAAAAACTGCAAAAAAATTAGACAAATACTGCACAGTAAAGAATATAGTAAAGGATGCTTTAAAAAAAATAAATCAATCAACACGCACAAAGCAAGGACACATAGTACAAATATTAACAGAGCCACCGGCAGAGAATCATGTTTTAAAATATTCATTAGTGCAGGTAGGGAAAGAAATTCGTAACTATAACACCACAAATGAGAGGCAATTAAAACAATTAGCATCCCAGCAAGATTATACAGGCTATACTACGTTATATAAATTAACTTCACAAGAGTTAAGGACACTCAAGAATAGTTTGTCGATAGTTCCAGAAGAAGATGATGAAGAGACATCATGTGAAGAAATAAGAAGCAAAGATTCTTCTATGACAAATGTAACCAAAGAATCTCAAGACATATTTGCTTAATTAGATAATCGTTTGCTTTTATGAAGTGGTTGCACCCTAAAAAACCTCGATGAGCTGAGAGTGGAGATGGGTGTGGTGCTTTTAAAATCAGATGCTTATCTTTGTTGGTTATGAATATCTCTTTTTTACCTGCAAAATTTCCCCACAACATAAAAACTACATTTTGATTTATGGCACTTATGTGTTTTATCAAATTGTTGGTAAAAGCATCCCATCCGATATGATTTAATGAATTTGGCTGGTCTTTAATGACTGTTAGGGTGTTATTTAACAACAACACTCCTTGTTGTGCCCATTTGATTAATAATTCACCATCTAAGGTGTTTATCGGTATGTTGTATTCTTGGGATAATTCACGTAAAATATTACGTAATGATGGTGGTATTTTGATGTTTTTATTTACAGAAAATGAGAAACCGTTTGCCTCATTTTCTCCGTGATATGGGTCTTGTCCGATAATCACCACTTTTATATTGTCTGGGTATGTGCAGGTAAATGCATTTAAGATGTCTTCTTTTGGTGGGTATATGGTGTTATACTTAGATAATTCACATAGTGTGTTATCAATCTTTAATAACACATCTTGCTGAGTTTGATAAAAAAATTCCTGCCATTTTGATGTGCATTTTTTGTAGGCATCTTTTAGGTAGTTTAGCTTTATACTATTCATTGTAGGGTTATTGATTATAAAACTTGGATGAGCTCAAAGGTATCCATATTAAATGCAGTTAGTTTATACCCCCAGATACATCCGGTATCAATCCCAATACATTTTTTATTTTCAAATAAACCAAGGGACGCCCAATGACCAAAAATAATCTTTTTATTTATCGTCGCATGAAAATCTACATCAAACCATGGAGTTAGGTCATCTGGTTTTTTATTCAAATTTCCTTTAAAGCTATAATCTAACTCATAATTTTTATTATTCAAATACCTCATTCTAGTACATGAATTCACTAAAAATTTAATTTGTTTTTCCGTGGTTAAGTCCTGTGTCCAGTTATTTGGTTTATTACCATATATCGAATCGACAAATTCACTAATATTTTTTGACATTAGATGTTCACAAAAAAGATGATTTAGAAAAAGCAGATGATTGAAATCCACCTTAGGGTAGATTCCAGCGTGTACTATAATATAATCTTTTTCTTCATGAATAAGTGGGCAATTCCTCACCCACATCATCAGGTCATCCACATCATCTGCGCGCAATAAATCTTGCAGTGTATCATCACTATGTGGTTTTTGAAGCTTTAAGTAACGAGCTAACATGTATATATCATGGTTACCCAATACTGAAATCACATTATCTTGATTGTCTCTTGCCCACCTTAGTACCTCTAAAGATTGAGATCCACGATTAACCAAATCACCGACTAGATATAGCGTATCTTTGCTCTTATTGAAATTAATTTGACTTAACAACCGGGATAATTGATTAAAGCACCCCTGTATGTCTCCAATTGCATATCTAGCCACTCGTAGTTACCTTTAAATTTATTTAACAATTATATTCGTGCTTTCAAAGATTTTATCAGCTGACTTTGCAATAAAACCCTGATATAGTTTACCACTTTTATCTAGATAGCGTTTTGCAAATTCATAATAACTATTTAAAACCTCAAAAGTACCTTGTTTAAATTTAATCATCACTTTACCTGCCATGGTGCTTGATTGCTCCAAATATTCATCTGGAGTGCCTTTTATTTCACCACCTGCGGTATTTAAAGTGAAGTTATTTTGTTTTAATAACGCATTTACTGACTGGACGCTGTTAAATTTGTTTAGTTCATTTACAAATACCGTAAAGTGATTTGCTCTATAGCCAAATGCATACATCCACGCTGCATATTCAGACTCAATTAATAGCTTATTATATACATCATAATCCAATTCCCCAAAACATGCCCCAGAATATAATAACTCTACTGAATTTAGTAAATGCTGTGAGATATTGTCCACGCATTTCTTGACTGTTTGTTGTAAAAATGGGCTAAATTTTGCAGTTTGCAATTCACTGATAAATATCTTTGGTTGTTTGGCGTCTTGCGTGTGTTCGTAATGTTTGGCAAAAAGTTTTTTTTGGGTGAATTCATATTCACCACAGCACTTATACCCGAGCTTTTCAAAAAATCTCCCAAGTTTATCTACGTTTACGCGCTTATCATCAAAGGTTCTAAATGCTATATGGTCATTTATTACAATCTCATTGTGATTATTTAATAGGTTATAGATTTGGAGTGCTTCTGGGTTTTCATGTGTATACTGACGCCATAGATTATCAAAAATATCTTTTAATTTTTGCATGATTTTTACCTTTCTTCTATACTAAACTTTATACCTTGTGCTAGTGTGAGCTTAGTTCCATAGTTTATCGTTGTGGTTTGTCTGCGCATGTAGCTCTTCCATGCATCAGAACCAGCCTCCCTGCCACCTCCAGTTGCTTTTTCACCACCGAATGCTCCGCCAATTTCAGCACCAGAAGTGCCAATGTTAACATTTGCTATTCCACAATCACTACCCCTATGGGATAAAAATTCTTCCATGGTGAATATGTTGTTAGTGTAAATAGCGGAAGACAACCCATACTGCACCTGATTATTAATTTTAATTGCATCCTGTAAGGTTTTATATGGAAATACATATAATATGGGAGCAAATGTCTCGATATTTACTATTTCAGCATTTGGATCTATTTCAATAATTGTGGGCTCTACAAAAAATCCATCTTTTGCTAATACATTCCCTCCTGAGAGAATTTTACCATTAGATAACTTGCTTTGCTCAATTGCATAAAGATAATTTTTAACTGCCATTTCATCGATAAGTGCACCCATATGATTTGCCTCATCTAATGAATTACCAATTTTTAACTGCTGATAAATCTCTGTCATTTTTTGGATGACTTCATTATATATTTTTTCATGGATAATGAGTCTACGTAATGTGGTGCACCTTTGTCCAGCTGTGCCAATTGCTGCAAACACTAAAGACGGTATTGCGATATTTAAATCCACACTTTCATCTAATATCACAGCATTATTGCCCCCTAACTCCAGTAAAGATTTGGCAAAACGTTTACTCAAACGCACCCCAACTTCTCGTCCAACTTCTGTGGAACCAGTAAAAGATACTAATGGTATACGTTTATCATCCACAAATGCTTTTGAGAGGTTTATGTCATTTGTGGTAATTAGTGAAAACACTGCAGGGTAATTATGTGTCTTTAGAACTTCGGCGCAAATTTTATGTACCACTATAGAACATAATGGGGTTTTGAAGGATGGCTTCCATACAATAGTATTTCCACAAATCACCCCCAAAAAAGCATTCCATGCCCATACTGCCACCGGGAAGTTAAACGCTGAGATTACTCCTACCACACCTAATGGGTGCCATTGTTCATACATACGATGGAGCTCTCGTTCGGAATGCATAGTATTGCCATAGAGCATTCTAGATTGCCCAACGGCAAACTCTGCCATATCTATCATTTCTTGTACTTCACCGTACCCCTCTTGTAGCGATTTACCCATCTCCATGGAAACTAATGCGCCAAGTTGAGCTTTGTATTCACGAAGTTTGTCACCGAGTAGGCGAATAAGCTCTCCTCGTTTGGGAGCCGGCACACTACGCCATATTAGAAATGCATTATGAGAACGTGTGAGTATTTCATTCATCTGTGCTGATGTGGTCTGATACACAGTGCCTAGTTTTTCTTGATTATTTGGTGAAAATGATTCTAATATTTCATTGTTATATTCTTGAGATAACCAGACATTTCCATATGCACTACCAGAATGTATATCTTTTATATCAAAAAAAGTCAATATATCTTCTATCGTTTGAGATTGGTTCATAAATAATTTACCCTTATGTAATTTAGATGTTGGAGGTTTTATCGGTTTGGGAATAATAAGAACCAAAACGATTAAATAAGAAATCTTTTAATGAAACCTGCTCTTGTTTTACAAGTCCAGATAAACTTTTTTCATGCATAACTAAGTCCACAATGGTACAAATACCCGCTGCGGTTGTCATCTGGATTGCGGTATACTTATTGCCATCTACATTAGTTGGATATAGTGTATTAGTATAAGTTTTTTCGGTAAATACATCTTGTCTATAGCCCTGCACAGATACACTCACCACAACTTTGTCATCTTCTGCATATGGCACCACTTTGGATAAAATACTTTTTACTAAATTTGGATCTTCCCTCAGTTTTAAATCATTTAACATAAATGACATTTTAGAGCAGTGCCCAGGGTATCTCATAGTTTTATAATCCATATTTTTAACACGTCCTGCGTAACTATCAACTAAAGAGCCAACCCCACCGGATGTATTAAACGCTTCATAGTGAAAGTTATCCACAATCACAGTTTCCAAGTCCGTAAGAGCGGGTTTTAGTTTTCTTTCACCATTTTCAATCACAAGACATGGATGAATATATTCATTAACCACACCATCTATAGACCAGGTAAATGCATAATTTAAACTATTATTAGTGTTTTGTGTGAGTGCACCAACGCGCATTTTTACGTGTTCTATGTTGTCAAACCCATCCATTAATGAATTGGCTGCTATACTAATAAACCCAGGAGCTAGTCCACACTGCGGAGCAAAGGTTGCGGTGCTTTTTTTGGATAGTTCATGCACCATTTGAGTGGTAGATACATCTTCTGTAGGGTCAAAATAATGGATATTACACAGACTGGCAATTTTTGCAACCTCGATAGTTAAATGAAATGGCAAACAGGACACCACACCTTCAATGCCCTCTTTTTTAACAAATGTGATAATGGTATTTGGGTCTTTGATATCTAATTTTTCAAAATGAATGGGGTTATTATGGATAGTGGGTAATTTTTGATTGAGATTTAAGTCGCCGATATATGCCTCATAGTCTCCGGTGCGTGCAAGCAAACCTGCCACAGTAATGCCAATTTTACCCGCACCCATGATTAAAACTTTATGTTTTGTCATACGTATTTCCTTAATTTTAATGATTTGATTAGACTGAGAAAGGACGAAATGAACAAGAAACAGTAAAATAAGGGTCAATATTACCATAAAATGAATAATCGTGCGGTTGCGGTGCAATAAACTAATAAATGATTTATATTAAAAAAATTGAAATTCAAGATGGAGCATTACAGATTGACGGAAATAGTGAACAACAACATTCAGGTTAAGGAAGGTGGTAACTTAAAATGTGCACCAGACACTATAATTAATTCCCATAGCAATATTACAGGAACAGGTACAATAAACTGCCCATCTGTAAGTTCTAATTAAAATCAAGATATCAATAAATCAAAACAAATCATCAAAAAAATATCATCGTAGCATGATATAATATCTTTTTTAATTCATATATATCAACATGCAAAATATTAAATCACTGGTACAGAGCAACAATAAAGAGTTCTACATTTTGTTTTTAACTGAAATGTGGGAACGGTATGGATTTTATGTCATTCAAACGCTACTCATATTTTATTTATCGCACCATTTAAAATTACAAGACACTACATCATATATTATTGTGGGATCTTTTACCGCCTTAGCTTATATT
This sequence comes from Neisseriaceae bacterium, assembly GCA_947470205.1. Classification (GTDB taxonomy): domain Bacteria; phylum Pseudomonadota; class Gammaproteobacteria; order Burkholderiales; family UBA11063; genus Aquella. The sequence continues at coordinate 14,972 of CANISK010000004.1, forward strand.
AATTGCTTTTTTGGTGGATTGATTGCAGATAAGCTCATAGGAAGTGTAAGAAGTGTGTTTATTGGGGGAGTGCTGTTGAGTACTGGGTATTCCCTACTATCGCTCACTAACGGATACTCTATGTTGCATTTAGCGCTTGCTATTATCACCGTTGGTACTGGTTTTATGAAACCCAATATCACAGCTTTGGTTGGGGAAATTAACAGCAAAGAAGACGATACAACAAAGGGCAACAAATACACCGTCTACTATATGGGAATTTACATTGGTGCGCTCTGTGGGAGCCTTGCGGGAAGTATGATACAAGTTCATTTTGGATGGCAACATGCTTTTTTGTCAGCTGCAATTGGAAGTATTATTTCTACCCTCACCTTTTGGTATGGGATATATAAATATTCTTTTACTGGATGGAATGCACACCCTCGCATATCATGTGGTAAATATTTATCTACTTTTATTTTAATTCTCATCATAACATTTGTATCATACTGTACTTTATATTCAGATATGCTAAGTTTTATATATTTTATCTTACTTGGTATATTTGCGATGGGGTACATTTTATATAATATCATCAGTCACCATGGCTATGCACGACAACAGTTAATCACATTTTTTATATTAATTGTATTATCTGTGTGCTACTGGGGAATATACTTTCAACAATTTTTCTCTCTAAGTTTGTGTATTGATAGAGTTGCCATGAAAACTAGTATTCCCACTAGCGCATTATCTGCAATTGAATCATTTGGAATTATATTATTTGGCCCAGTTATTAATCAAATTTGGACTTATTACAGTAATCGCAATAATCCCGTGTCTAATATCAAAAGAGTGAGTTTAGGTTTTTTATTTAATGCAATAAGCTTTACATTAATTGCTGGTGGGCTTTTTTATGCGAGTAATACTCATCAATATTTACCCATATTTGTTATAATGTGTGCTTATATGATAATCGCAATTGGAGAGCTAAGCATTGCCCCCACTCAGTTGTCAATGGTAACAAAATTAGTTCCTCATAATATGACGGCCACTATGACTGGTATCTCTTTGATATCTATTGGTTTTGGTGGTAAACTAGCTGGAATACTCGCAAATGATAGTGCAGTATTATCTCAGACATTACAAATTACTCAGAACAACTACGCATTTTCATTCTTGAAATATGCCATATTCAGTATGATGATCTTCGTGAGTATGTTTGTAATTAAAATTTATTTAAATAGGAAAAAATATGACTAAATCTTCGTTGACTTTTGAACAAGCAATTACCCAATTAGAAACAATTGTACTTGACATGGAAAATAACACAATAGCACTAGATAGCTCCATAAATAAGTATCAGGAAGGTATGAATTTGGTGAAATTTTGCCAAGAAAAACTGGCGGATGCAACCCAAAAAATTAAAATTCTTGACCCTGAAAATAACACTTTGAAAGATTTTGCGGTTAATGAATCCTAAAGATCTACATATCATATTATTAGATAAAATTGAAACCCAATTAAATAAAATATTTGATGAAATAAATTCTCCTGCAGATCAATTGTTATCTGCAATGAAATATGTATCTTTGAGTGGTGGTAAAAGAATCCGCCCATTATTTGTATTGGCTGGTGGTATGTTCGTCCATACACAAGATATCGATGAGACTAATCTTGAAAAATTACTCTATATTGGTTGTGCCATTGAACTCATTCATTGTTATTCTTTGGTCCATGATGATTTACCAGCCATGGATAATGACGACTTAAGGCGCGGTAAACCGACGTGTCATAGACAATTTAATGAAGCAACTGCAATCTTAGTGGGAGATGCTCTTCAGTCTCTAGCATTTGAAATTTTATCTAGTGATAATATTCATCTTCCAGACGACATAAAAATTAAATTAATTAGACTATTCGCTACTGCAATAGGTTTAAATGGTATGGTAGGTGGACAAGCAGTAGACTTATACAACACTGGACGTGATATTGATATTACACAATTACAACAGATGCATTCACTCAAAACTGGATGCTTAATTAAAACAAGTATCATCATGGGTGTCACTATAAATAACAATACCAACAATCAATTGATAGATAAATTATCTATTATTGGCGATAAAATTGGGTTATTGTATCAAATTATAGATGATATTATTGATGTCACAAGTGACACAAAAACACTTGGCAAAACTACCAACAAAGATAATATGCAACACAAATCTACATATGTGAGTTTATTGGGGCTAAATCAAGCCCATGAATATGCAAATAAAATCTATGATGAAATTATGCAATATTTAACTCAAATTCCGCACTCTGATTTTCTCATCTATCTTACTCAATTAGTTTATCAACGTACCAGTTAATGGTGATTTTTACCAAAGAAGACTTATAATATGAATTACCCCTTACTTACAAACATAAACTCACCACAAGAATTACGCACACTAGATAAAATACAACTTCTTGAGCTATCTCAAGAAATTAGAGATTTTATACTCGATACCGTGAGCCAAACTGGTGGACATTTAGCCTCTAATTTGGGTAGCATTGAACTAACCATCGCATTGCACTACGCCTATAACACACCGGAGGATTTACTCGTATGGGATGTGGGACACCAGTCTTATACCCATAAAATATTAACCGGAAGACGTAACCAGATGAACACCCTGAGGCAATATAACGGTTTATCCGGTTTCCCTAAGCGTGAAGAAAGCTTATATGATACCTTTGGTGCCGGTCATTCTTCCACTTCAATATCTGCAGCGCTTGGTATGGCAGTTGCCAATAATGTACTTGGTAAACCAAATAAAACAGTAGCTATTATTGGAGATGGGTCAATGACTGCTGGGCTTGCATTTGAGGGGTTAAATAATGCTGGGTGGGTGGATACTGATATTCTTGTGATACTAAATGATAACGAGATGTCCATCTCTGAAAATGTTGGGGCAATGAGCAGGTATTTGTCTCGTATTTTAGCTGGTAGATTTTATAATTCAGTAAAAGAAACTGCAAGTAAGGCTCTTAATGCATTGCCCACTATTAAAAAGTTTGCTCATAAAATAGAAGAGCACGTAAAAGGCATGGTGATGCCAAGTACTTTATTTGAGGAATTTGGTTTTAATTATATCGGCCCGATTGATGGGCACAATATCAACGAACTGGTTGATACTTTAAATAAAGTACAAAAATTATCTGGCCCCCAATTTTTACATGTAGTAACTAAAAAAGGACAAGGATACAAATTAGCTGAAAATAATCCAATTGGTTACCATGGGGTGACTAAGTTTAACCCAAAGGATGGAATGCAAAAAGATGCAATCACTACCCTCACCTACACTCAAGTTTTTGGCAAGTGGTTATGCGATGTTGGTAACCTTGAAACCAATTTTATTGCCATCACTCCTGCCATGCGTGAAGGATCTGGCATGGTAGAATTTGCTAAACAATTTCCAGATAAATTTTTTGATGTTGGGATTGCAGAACAACATGCAATAACATTTGCTGGTGGGGCTGCATGTCAAGGTGTAAAACCAATTGTTGCGATTTATTCAACATTCTTACAGCGTGGATATGACCAACTGATACATGATATCGCCCTTCAAAATCTTCCTGTGGTATTTGCTATTGATAGAGCTGGTATTACCGGTGCTGATGGCCCCACACATATTGGTGCATTTGACATATCTTATCTTATTTGTATACCAAATATGGTGATAATGACGCCTACAGATGAACGAGAGTGTTATCAAATGCTCTGGACTGCTTTTAAGACAAACTCACCTTGTGCGGTGCGTTACCCTAGACGAAATGGCGTTGGCGCTGTCATTGATACAGATGCACAAAAACCACTACCCATTGGCAAGGGAGAAATCACACGTCGTGGGAGCAAAATTGCCATTTTAGTATTTGGCACACTATACCACGTAGCGCACGATGTTGCCAATGATATTGATGCCACGCTGTGTAATATGAAATTTGCTAAACCACTAGATAAAGAACTAATTAGAGAAATATATAGCACACATTCTTTAGTGGTGACAATTGAAGAGAATGTGATAATTGGAGGCGTGGGAAGTATGTGTATGCAGTTATCTCAAAGCCTTGGATTTACTGATTGTCGTACTTTAAATCTTGGATTGCCAGATGCATTTATAGACCACGGAGATATCCCTACATTATTAAAAATATGTGGACTAGACAAAGATGGAATTATGAAATCAATTACAGAGGCATTATCTAAAAAATAATCATACTTCACGCAAATTATTTTATGGTCTCAGGTATATTGATAATGCGGTATCAATATACTTGGTATCAACATCTATTGCCACCATGTCATTTATTTTCACAACTTCACCAATACGTTTTAACAATACACACCTAATTCTACCATTATAGTTTTTTTTATCACCAAACATTGCGGCAATTAAATCCTCTTTATTATATTTTTTTAATTGATTTATCTCAATATTTAACCTTTTAAATATTGATACAATGGTTATATAATCATCCTTGGATAATAATCCCATTAAATGAGATATTTTTGCCTCAACCAAAATTCCCAACCCTACCGCATATCCATGCAAAATTTTATACTTGCTAACTTTCTCTATAGCGTGCCCTACGGTATGCCCAAAATTTAATATCATGCGTAGATTTGTTTCTTGTGTATCTTTTTGGATAATTTTAGCTTTGAGTTTAATTGCTTGTTTAATTATAAACTCTTGACGTGTATTTGTGGTATTTTTTAGTGTGTCATCATTGGTTAACATTTCATTAAGACATTCATCAATATAAGAGAATGATTTTTTATCTAGCGTTAAGCAAATTTTAATAATTTCAATCAAACCATTTATCTTATGTATTTTTGGTAAACTATGTAGATAATTGAAATCTACAACAACCGCAACTGGTTGCCAAAATGCTCCAATAAGATTTTTACCATATTTGGTATTAATTGCCACTTTTCCACCGATACTACTGTCCACCATAGCTAGTAATGTAGTTGGAATTTGAATATATTCGATCCCGCGCATATAGGTTGCAGATACAAAGCCCGCTAAATCTCCCACAACTCCACCACCAAATGCCACACATAATGTATGGTGGTCACAACCATGCTCTAGCATTTGATTTTCCACATCTTCTTTTACTTTATGCGTTTTAGATTTTTCGCCTGGTTTTATTTTTATTGTCAGTACTTTGTAACCAGCTTTTACTAATCCATCTATAAAGGTCTTGGTATATAAATCATATACCGTAGTATCTGTAATAATCACAATTTGTCTATGGATAGATAAATCTGGGATGTATTTATTCCACAAATTGATTACATCATATCCCACGATGATGTTATATGATAATGAAGTTTTAGGTGTGGTATGCACTTTAATGATATTTGACATGTTTTTATTCAATAATAATATAGATTATACATTTTATCACACCTTATTATACAATTTATGCAATAAATATTATTATATTTATCAGCTTGTTACAGTTTTATAGTGAATAATAATTGACAAACCATACATCACATGATACAATTCAACTTCAAATCAATCGCGGGGTGGAGCAGCTTGGTAGCTCGTCGGGCTCATAACCCGAAGGTCGTAGGTTCAAATCCTGCCCCCGCAACCACTTAAAATCTTATAAAATCAACCTTAATCAGTCGTTTCGTGTAATATTTATACTTATCTCATAGAATTTTACAATCGTTATTTTATCAGTTCAATAAATAAACTATAGCTGCGAAATCAATTTTTAGCAGAATTGTTGTTTTAAGTCGTCCTATTGCCAAACATAATTATGGCCATACCAAGAAAAGTCACACATACTCCCAAAATATCCATTATGTTCAGATATATTTGAGAATAATTCTCATTCTCATTAATTTGGCAATTACTTTTACAACACTATGCAGCAAGAATAACAAGGTTTTAAATTTTTAATTCACGATGACGAAAGGTTGCAAAAGTATTTTGTGGTTGGTGCGGATGATAGTGGTGCCGGTAAATTGGACGTTAGCAAGTTAGATTTACTCAACAAAACTGATGGGAGTTATTTAACTTACACTAACTACAACTTGATTGCATTAATTAATTATGCAAAACAAAATTATCCTCTATTAAACAAGCAAATATCTCAATTACAAGAGATTGTTATGAACAATCAGAATGCTAGTGTTATTGATGCAAATAGCATGATTTATGATAACGATATTTTCAGAGAAAAATATCAACTGCGAAATAAAGCAACCTAATTTCATTTCATTTTGGTAAAATACATTTAGCGGTAACTCACTATCACATTTTATTACAAAAGGTGATTACTAACGATAACTTCTTGCTAGCTCTTACCTCCAAGAAAGTTAAAAAACTTAAATAAAAAAAATTACTTAATGTATAATTCCGTATTGCTTGCAACTAAGTTAAAAGGATCATCCAAATGTTAAAAAAAGTAGCTTTCACTATGTACCCTGTTATTGATTTAAATCGAGCACGCAAATTTTATGAAGAACAGCTTGGTCTTGTTGTGGGGAAGATTTCGGCCAATGGAGCTTGGATCGAATACGATCTACCTGGCGGTGGATGTTTTGCCATCACAACTTTAGCCGAAGGCGTAACCCCTAGTACAAATTCTGGTGGCAGTATAGCGTTTGAAGTTGATGATTTAGAAGGATTGGTTGCTAAACTCAAGGCACAGAATGTAAAAGTCAAAGTAGATATACTCCCGTCTCCTGTATGTAGAATGGCAATTCTATTGGATAGTGAGGG
>CANISK010000005.1 GCA_947470205.1 Neisseriaceae bacterium
AAAATCTAGCTCATCATGTATTACCAATATTTCATGTGGTAATATTTTATAAAATGTTGCAAGCGCACCAACTGATTTACCAGATAAATTCATATATGTATGTGGCTTTAGTAAGATCATATCATGATTATGTGATTTAAATTTAACATATTCACCAAAAAATTTATTGTCAAATTTTAAATTAAGTTTATATTTTTCAGTTAAATAATCAATAAACCAAAAACCAGCGTTATGTCTTGTGTCTTCGTATTCGTGACCATAGTTCCCTAAGCCCACTATGAGTTTTATTTTATCCAAAGGAATGTTTTGAGTATTATTTACATTTGTCATGTTATTTGATATAAGAAATTGATAATTGAATCACAACGACCACAACACCCAATATTAAAGATAACCATAATAAAAAAGGATGATTTATGAATTTAATCTTAAAAGAATGATTTTTTTTATTAAGATTTTGCATCATAAAAAATGGTATTATGATGAGTAAAATAGAGCAACACAAACCAACATAACCAAGCGCTTTAATAAAAATATCTGGCGCGTGCCATACCACTATCAACGGCAATACAAATGTTAGTATTGATGCAGCTAAGTTTTTTTTAAATTTTGATAATCTATGCAATTTGAAAGCATCAATTAGAAAATAAAACAATGCAAGAGATACCCCTAAAAATGATGTAGTGACTGATATATTTGAAAATATTGATACTGGAAGATATATAAAAGAACTATGAATGTTAAAATTCATGAGGTTTAATACGTCCCCCACATTTGGATTGCGTGATTGATTAAATAAACTATAAAAGCTATTAATACCAGTATGGGGTATTATTCCCATTACACCAATTATCCATATAATATATAGTATAAGGGGAATGATGCTACCAATTAACACCGTACGTACCAAAATTTTTGTATCTGATTTAAGGTAAGTACGAAGTGGTGGGATGATAAGGTGTGAAGTAAAAGCAGTTATGAAAACTGGAATAGATCCAATAAATGATCTCATAGTAAAAAATGAATATGTGAGATTTGCCGGTTTAATGTGTGACAATAAAACAAAACCCACTGAAATAAGTGCAATAAGCTTTGCGCCCAATAAAAGTCTATTAACCCAATCTACCACACTAGTGCCTAACACTACGCAGGTACCCAATACAAATACAAATAATATAGAAATAATATGCGAATTAATTTTTAATTCTGTACTAAAGGCAGATACTGCTCCTGAAATATAGGCAACAATAATAGCGTATAATAAAAATAAAAAACTACCCCAAATAACCATTTGTCCAAATGGATTTAATAAGTTACGTCCAATCCCTGCAAAACTTACACCATCAACAGAAGCAAGAGTAGTTTCACATACCAGTAAAGCTGTATATGTCATAAGCAACCACGAGATAAACATTACAATAGATCCAGCCAATAAACCAATCTGTGCGATGATTATAGGGAGTGCCAATACCCCAGCTCCAATCTCTGTACCTACTACTACTAAAACACTACCAATTTGTTTGTTTAGCGATATGGAAGTCATTTATAAATTCTTTTTAAGCAATTATTTAAGTAATTGTTTGGCGCACCCAACAGGAGTCGAACCTGTGACCTTCAGTTTCGGAAACTGACACTCTATCCAACTGAGCTATGGATGCTCTTCAAATACTGTGAGTATATTTTAGATAACCGCTTATTATATCATTATTTAAGCGAAATATGGGCGAAATATTAGCATATTGTGGTATAATAATTCTAATGAATTATTTTTTGTATCGGATACTACCATGAAAAGAAATTTACGTAATCTTGCAATCATAGCCCATGTGGATCATGGCAAAACCACCATGGTGGATAAATTACTTCACGAATGTGGAACTTTTTCCGCGCACCAACAAGTTAGTGAACGTGTAATGGATAGTAACGACCTTGAAAAAGAGCGTGGAATTACTATTCTTGCTAAAAATGTATCTTTAGAATATAACGGCACCAGAATAAATGTAGTAGACACCCCAGGACATGCAGATTTCGGTGGTGAGGTAGAGCGTGTATTAGGTATGGTAGATGGTGTGTTACTTTTAGTGGATGCAGTGGAAGGGCCAATGCCACAGACTAGATTTGTAACTAAAAAAGCACTTTCTCTAGGACTTAAACCAATTGTTGTGATTAATAAAATTGATAGACCGGGAGCACGTGCAACTTGGGTTATTGATCAAACTTTTGATTTATTCGATAAATTAGGTGCTTCAGAGCAACAGCTAGATTTTCCAGTAGTTTATGCATCTGCATTGCAAGGTTTTGCCACTCTTGATATCTCTAAAACCACAACCAATATGAAGGATTTATTTGAAACCATATTAAAATATGTACCAGCTCCAGATGCAAATATAGATGCACCACTCCAATTGCAGATATCAGCACTAGATTACTCTAGTTTTGTAGGAAGAATTGGGGTCGGGAGAATAACACAAGGTACGATTAAACCCAATCAACAAGTGATTGTGGCAACTGGTACTGATGGTGGGCAAAAAACCGCCAAAATTAACCAAGTGCAGGTATTAAAAGGGCTAGAGAAAGTAAATGTTAATGAGGCGGTATCTGGGGACATCGTATTGATAAATGGAATTGAAGAATTAAACATTGGGCAGACTATTTGTGATGTAAATAATCCACAACCACTACCGATGCTAAATATAGATGAACCAACTCTGAGTATGAACTTCCAAGTAAATACCTCTCCACTAGCTGGTACTGAGGGGAAATTTGTGACTAGCCGTCAAATCAGAGATAGACTAACTAAAGAGCTATTAATAAACGTGGCACTTAAGGTTGAAGACACTGATAACACTGATGTATTTTTAGTATCAGGGCGTGGAGAGCTTCATTTAACGATTTTACTTGAAAACATGAGGCGTGAAGGCTATGAACTTGCAGTAGCCAAACCACATGTGGTGATGAAAGTGATAAATGGTGAAAAATGTGAGCCGTATGAAATGCTAACCATAGATCTTGAAGATGAACATCAGGGAGCTGTAATGGAGGAGCTAGGTAGAAGACGTGGGGATTTACATGATATGTCATCGGATAGTAAAGGACGTAGTCGTTTAGAATATCGTATTCCAGCTCGTGGGCTTATTGGCTTTCAAGGCGAATTTCTAACCCTTACTCGCGGAACCGGTATTATGGCACATGTTTTTGATGCTTATGATGTAGTAAAAGCAGATATACCCGGTAGACGTAATGGAGTGCTTGTTTCTCAAGAAAATGGCGAAGCTGTTGCCTATGCTCTATGGAATTTAGAAGACCGTGGACGCATGTTTGTATCTCCCGGAGATAAACTATACGAAGGTATGGTAATTGGTATACACACTCGCGATAACGATTTAATAGTAAACCCAATTCGTGGTAAAAAACTTACCAACGTGCGTGCATCAGGTAAAGATGAAGCAATAAGTCTAACAACTCCAATAAAGCTATCTTTAGAGCGTGCGATTGAGTTTATTGATGATGACGAATTAGTTGAAATTACACCGAAGTCAATTCGTATTCGTAAACGTTATTTGTCTGAAAATGATAGAAAAAAAGCAATGCGTAGTTAGTCTACTTTTGTCTTTGAAGAAAATTGTATTGATGAATGAAACCATGAGAAATGAATATTTAGACCATGAAGATGATAAAGATATGGATGTGCTTGATGAAGAAGGGGAAAACTCTCTAAAACCAGACAAAATAGCAATTGATAATGGAACGATATATCCAACAAAAGTGATTTTCTCGCGTGAAATGTTTTCTGTGTATGAGCTAAAAAGAAGATGTGAGGATAGAAAATCTTTGATATTAGACCCAGATTATCAACGAGATGATGTTTGGAATAATAAACGAAAATCAGAATTAATTGAATCTATACTCATGGGTATGCCATTACCAATGTTTTATTTTTTTGCAGATGAAAATGGTGAATGGCAAGTAATTGATGGCAGACAAAGATTAACTACATTATTTGATTATATAAATGGTGAATTTAAACTTATTAATCAATTGAATATTTTGCATGCTATTCGTCAAAAATACTTTAAAGACTTAAAACCAATAGAACAGGGTATTATTGAGGATTACTCATTACAGATAAATATTATTAAACCACCAACTCCAGATCGAGTAAAATTTGATATATTTGATAGAGTAAACCGTGGGGGCATTAGGTTAAATAATCAAGAAATGAGGAATGCTATCTATCAAGGACAAGCAACAGAATTATTAAACAAATTATCTAAAAATCCAGATTTTTTAAGCAATATTGATAATATTGAATCCGCGCCACTTAGCAAACGCATGAAAGATAAATATATTATATTAAGATTTCTTGGGTTTTATTTATTAAAATCTTGTAAATATGATGGTATATTGTTGGATAAAAATAGTGGTAAAATTGATTATTTAAGTGATATTGACGATTTTCTTGGGAAAATAATGTATTTTCTTAATCATAGCACAGGGGCATTCATTAAGGAGATGAAACAAATATTTTCTCAGGCAATGGCAAATGCAAAAACAATTTTTGGCGACGGGTGTTTTAGACTTTCCAAATACAGTTCAAAACCAAGAAAATTACCAGTTAATATGGCGCTTTTTGAATCATTATCATATCTATGTGCCGATAATGCTGTACTTATAAATATAGAAAAGACTAAACGACTTGTGGATGAATTATTTACTGCGGGTGAATTTATTAATACCATAAGCACCAATTCAATTGATAGTTCCGCAAATGTAAATGGCAGATTTAAAATTATGCGAGAAACTCTGGAGAAACTTCATCAATGATTAAACAAGTAATAATTAGGGGTTTTAAATGTTTTTTTAATGAAACAATAGATTTTAAACCACTTACAGTTATCACAGGTCCTAATTCTAGTGGCAAATCTTCCCTTATTCAAGCAATTCTTATAAATTTATCTCGTATTAATCATATTAATCCATCATCAGAATTGGAGTTATATTTGCAAAACTTAGGAGGGTTCATTGATTTAAAAAATAAAACTCAAAATCCAAGTTCTTATGAAATTGATATTTGCTTCATAACTAACGACTGTATAAAATATATCAGAGACTTACATATATCTAAAGTAGACGTAATATATAACAGCAATGACACCTCCCTTCACACTATGGAATATCTACGAAACATTATTAATGTACATTATTTATCTGCAAATCGTGCTCCTATCAAAGATTTTGCTCCAGAAAACACTTCATCTGAGATACAAAATTGTGGCATCTATGGACAATTTATTGAGCAATATTATTATTTAAATAAAACAGAAGTAATTGCTGAAGAATTGCGCCATAAAAGTGTATACAATGGCAATACATTAGAGGCTCATGTATATTATTGGTTAAGTTATATTTGTGATATTAAAGATTTATCGTTAGATGTAGAGCGGTTACCGGCTAATAGGTATCGAACATATTATAAATTAGGCACCCAAGAATATACACCTCAAAATTTGGGCAGTGGCGTTAGTTATCTTATTGCCATCCTTACCCACGCTCTACTAATGCATAAACAAAAAGATGTATTTATTATTGAAAATCCAGAAATACATTTACATCCACTCTCACAAGCTAGACTTGGAGAATTTTTTGCATTTGTTGCCAATACTGGAAGACAAATAATTATTGAAACTCACTCCGAACATTTAATTAGCAAATTAAGATATTGTGTATATAAGGATGTTTTGCAATCTACAGATGTAATAATTCACTACCGCACTACCAATCAAAGATTTGAAAAGATAGAAATTTTAGAAAATGGCAAAATATTAAATGAAGATAATGAGCATTGTTTTCCATTTGGATTTTTTGATGCCACACTGGATGATATTTTTGAAATAAATAGCAATGCCAAGTCGTGAAAATTCATTATCACATGTAGTATTGTCTGATAAACTCTTCAAATTATATTATCAGTTTCATCGTCTAGGCATTACAACTGATTTGGAAAATAAAAATAATACCAGTAAGCGATTATTGATTAAGCTATTATCATCATTACAAACATTTTGTACTAATCAAGCTCAGTTAATACGTATAGGATTCGAAAAAAGTATGATAGAAGGTTTTGAACCTACGAGTATGCCGTTATTAGTACAAATATATCGGGATGATGAATCATTGGATAAATTGGTATTAAAAAGCAAATTGAAATTATTACTTATTAGCAAGCATGATGAATGCACAGATCCAGATATACTAACCTACAATATTTTAAATGATAAACAATGTGGATTTTATTATACTAAAACATTTAACGTGAATGATGATAAAACATTTGCTATTAATCATATTAATAAATTAATTGCAGATAGTACAAAAGTTGACATTGTTGATGCATATTTTTTCGCCGATGAAACACAAGCTACAGAAAATATAAACTTATTACAACAAATGAATTTCAATCCATCTGCTGTAGTGCATATTTATTGTTATAAAGATTATTGCGAAAATCAATACTCCATATCAGAAAACTTAACAAGCATACTAAAATGCAAAAACATTATTTATGAAGATTTCCCAAAACGTGCTCATGACAGACATATTGCAACTTCTGAGGTTAAAATTCGCTTACCTAATGGGATATATTCACTCACACAAAAAAACAAAGAAGTAACTTATGCAATAGAGGTTATAACTCCAGAAAGCAAAACGGTTCGTCTATGAACAATCAATTACATCAAAAAACAGAAAATCAAAAGACAGAAGATTTACTGCAATTATATAAATTTATGGTTGCATCCAGAGAAGTAGATATTATTGAATCTGAACTTGTCAATAGCGGAGAGGCAAATTTTCTTGCATCCAGCAAAGGACATGAAGGTTGTGCAATATTTGCACCATTTTTAATTAAATCAGATTACCTTCATTGTCATTATCGCGATAAAGCCCTTATGTTAGCTCGTGGCATTTCCCCGACAATGTTTTTTTATTCGGCTCTTGCTAAAGCTGAGTCTCATTCATCTGGTAGGCAGATGGTGTCTCACATGAGTGCTCCAGAGCTTAATATCACAAGTATTGTAGCGGCTGTGGGCAGTAATGCATTACAAGCCACTGGAGTTGCCTCTGCCATTAAAAATAACCCCGATAACCCGATTGTGATTTGTCTCATAGGGGATGGAACCACCCAACAAGGAGAGGTATTAGAAGCGATCGCTGAGGCTACACGTTCAAATTTACCATTATTATTTGTGGTACATGATAACCACTATGCAATATCTACCAAAACCACTGGCAAGACATTTTTTTCATTACCAAATGATTCACACCCACAGTCATTCTACGGAGTACCCATCCATCATATTGATGGAGTGAATATCTTTGATTCATATAATACTATAGAGCATATTATTGATAATATGCGATTTAATAAATCCCCTCAAATTATAATATTAAATGTGGATAGATTAGATAACCACTCAAATGCAGATGATCAAAAACTATATCGTAGTGATGAAGAAATTTTAAATAGTAAAAATAATGACCCATTAGTTTTTGCATATAATTATTTATCTCAAATTGGAGTCTCATTAGATAAAATACATCAAGCTAAAGAAGAAGCAATACTTGAAGTGCGAAATGCAATACACACAGCAAGATCTGGCAGTATTCCACAAATTTGTATTGATGCAATAAACCCATTACCAGATTACCAATCTTTAAATATCACCGAATACAGAGGCACTAAAAATAATACAACCTCACAAATAGACCCAGAAAAACGCTATACCATGTTAGAGGCAATGCGTGAGACATTTAATTATCATCTTAAAACCAATCCAGAAGTATATTTATTTGGTGAAGATATTGAAGATAAAAAAGGTGATGTATTTGGTGTAACAAAAGGATTATCTACTAAATATCCAAATCAAGTAAAAAATAGCCCATTAAGTGAATCTACCATCATAGGTATGTCTATTGGCATGGCATTGACCAAAAAAATACCAGTAGCGTTTATCCAATTTGCCGATTTTCTCGCTCCAGCGTTTAATCAAATATATACCGAACTTGCAACGATGTATTGGCGTACTAATGGCGGTTGGAATACACCAGTGATTATTTTTGCAGCATGTGGTGGTTATAGACCAGGGCTTGGCCCATTTCATTCTCAAACTAATGAAGCAACTTATGCGCATATACCAGGAATAGATGTATTTATGCCATCTAATGCAGCAGATGCCGCAGGGTTGTTAAATGCTGCATTTCATTCACATCGCCCAAGTTTATTTTTATACCCAAAAAAACTTTTAAATAATAGCGGTATAACGGATACCACTTCTCGTGATATTGAACGACACATTGTCCCAATTGGCGTTGGAAGAATTATAGCTCACGGACAAGATATTACAATGGTAGCTTGGGGCAATACTGTTTCCTTATGCATTGAAGTTGCAAATACTTTAGAAGAACATGATATTTCATGTGAAATAATCGACCTTCGCACCATAAAACCTTTTGATAAAAAACTTATCCTACAATCTACTGCAAAAACTAAACATTTATTAGTGGTGCATGAAGATAATATGATGTGTGGGGTAGGGAGTGAAATTTTAGCGTTTGTGATGGAAAATAGTAAAATCCCCATTAAAGCTAAGCGTATCGCAAGACCAGATACCTACACTCCGTGTAATTTTATTAATCAAATGGAGATATTGCCTTCATATGAGACTATTTTAGAGGGTGCATGTCAAATTCTTGGATATGATATCCAGTGGAATATAGATAACAACCTCGATGACACATTGTATTATGTCAATGTTATAGGTGCCAGCCCATCTGATGAAAGTATACTAATAACTCACATATATGTAAAAGTGGGAGATGTGGTAAATACACAAGATAGATTGGTAGATATTGAAGCCAGTAAGGCCTCTGGTGAAATCTTGTCACCAACTTCTGGGGTAGTTCATGAAATTATGGTTACTCAAGATGAAAAAGCTTTAGTTGGAAGCATATTGCTTACTTTAAAAATAGACCGCAATACGCAAAATCAAATTAAAAATATTACCAAAACCCCAATCATTAAAAAACAAATTAATAATTACACGTCACCCATGAGTCATGCTAATAAAAATAATATCCATAAGGTTGGAATAAACATACCACTTTTTCAAACCGGATCAAGATTAGTTAAAAATGATGAATTATTAAAACAATTCCCAGGCTTTAATAATGATGATATTGTACAACGCACTGGGATCTATCAACGTTATTGGTTAGATGATAACGAAAATATTCTTGATATTGCAGCCAATGTTACGCACCGAACTTTGGAAAAATATCAACTTCAATTAGCCGATATTGATATGATAATATGTGCTACATGTACGCAAGATGTCTATAAATCTCCCTCAATGGCATGTTTAATATTAAATAAACTATATAAAATTTATGGTGAGCATTCTTTAATCGCATATGATATCAACGCTGCATGCAGTGGGTACCTGTATGCCCTACAAAATGCTACAGATTACTTAAAAACCAGACCAGATAAAAGGGTATTATTAATTACTGCCGAATATTTATCTAATCATATTAATATCAAAGATTTTGATACTGCATTTTTATTTGGAGATGGTGTCACTGCTACTATTATTTCAGGGGAAAATTATCTTGATAGCACATTTGCTACGGTAGATAATATTTACTTAAGTGGTATTGGAGAAAGTGGAGATATTTTAAATATTTCTTGTGATAAATCTGTTGGAATTAAATTATCAGGTAAAAAATTATTTACTTTTGCTGTAAAATCAATGGCAAATGCTACTAAAAAATGTTGTGAACAACATGGGGTGACCCTTAGTGATATTGATGTAGTTATTCCACATCAAGCAAATCAACGCATTATTGATGCAATAGAACACAGGTTAAAAATAAAATCAGGTTCTATGTATAGCAATGTTGCTAAATATGGCAACACTTCATCTTGTTCCATTCCTATTGCCATGAATGAATCTCTAGATAACTGCACATCAGGTAACACGATTTTATTGGCTGCATTTGGTGGAGGATTTACCTTCGGCTCTGTAATTCTGACTTGTAGATAATCCGAAAATAATAGGTGTATAAATTCTTTATCAATCGTTAGGTATGTGCATTATAGATAACACACATACCAACATACTGTCTGCCATGTTTTTACATTTCCACCTTATTTAAAATTTCTAACAATTTACTTCCACACACTATATCACCAATACCATAAAATTCTTTGGTATAAAAATTTTGCCAAGGCGTATCTTTGATGGAGTCTAAATTAAATAAATCAATTACTCCATTAGTTCTAGGAATGCCTATAATTGGTTGTGTGGTATCAACCATCTCGTACGCAATAGTATCAATTATTGATAATTTATTATACTGTGCACCATTGATGTCTGTGGCTATAAACTGTAATTCGTTCATACCAAATTGTATCACTTCACCTTTATTCTCTAAATTTTGCCTAATCTCATTTATTTTATTACCTATGTCATCTTTTTTAGAATTGTACATCGCGGTGAATAAATCAAGTGGATTGGTAAGCGGAACTGACGTGATGATTGCTTTGTCAATTGATCCCAATAAGAACATCCTCCAATCTTGGTGCACCTCAAAGTTAATCGGAGCAATTTCAGTTGGATCTTGTATTAATTTACCATACAAAACAGGACTTCTATGTAATTTTATATAATTACAAATTAGCTTACAGAATGTTTTAGGCAGGTATGGCTTAAAAAATAGGCTATTCTCTTTCACGAGTATAAGTAATTTCTTTTTGTCTACTTCCTCAAGTTTTTCGCATGCTCTACTTAATAATTGCCCCAACTCTGCGTTATTATAATATCCTACATGATTTTGAATTTTTTTAGAATATTTAAACAAAATAATATTGCGTAATATTCGAAATACGTCATCATCTGATTTATTTTGTAGAGTTGCCACAATATCATTTGCAATGTCTAGCTTATAGTTACTTGGTTTTTTCTTTAAGCCCAGTTTACTAATGTTGTTATACATGTTTAATAATCTAAAACCTTCATGATGTTGACCCTGATTAACCTGAATATTGTTTTCAAGATCAACACCAAATAATGGCACGTCTGCCATCACTGGTATATTATTCAAAAAATTACCCCAAACACCATTGTTATTGATATTATTATTATCTTGTATCATGATAGTTCTCCTTTGTAAGATACAAATATTGTAAAATTCAGTTTATGTGACTGTAAAGATTAGTTTTTACAATCAAATAAACTGACAAGAGGATTATGATATAGATAATAAAAAAAGTCAAGGGACAAAAATGTGTCATTATGTAAGTAATTGATTTACTGAATAATAATTAATAGCATACGGTAAATTTATTTATAGTGAAATAACAAATACTCGTCTATCGTCATTGCGAGGCTTTAGCCGTGGCAATCCCCCATAGAAAAGTGAGATTACCACGAACCCTGTGGGTTCTCGTAATGACGGCTGAGTAGTAACAATTTATTTATAGTAAAATAACAAATGCTATGCGCTAGATACAATCCAATAATAATAAATGCTCGTCTATCGTCATTGCGAACCATGATTTATCATGGTGTGGCAATCTCACACTTAGGATTTTATTGTTTTAGCTATGCGCTAGAGACATTCATACTCTTTACTAACATTGCACCACAATGCATTGAGGAATTATCTGTATCATCTTCGGTGATGTAAACAATATCTTTAAATATTTGTTTTAAGTTACCAGAGATGGTGATGTTATCTACAAATTGTCCAATTTTGCCATTTTGCACGAGGATTCCACTTGCACCTACGGAGTAATCCCCAGTCACCATATTTAATCCATGACCAATAGTATCGATAATAATCACCCCATTATTCATCTGTTGTGCCAGTGCCATCACTCCACCAGTGAAATTATTTTTAACCACTACATTGTGCGTGCCACCACTGTTCCCTGTGAGTTCCATATTCATTTTTTTGGCAGTATAGTTAGATAAAACATATCCACACACTGTGCCATTTTTTACAATCTCACGTGGTTTTACTATCACGCCCTCATTATCAAAATAACAACTGCCAAGACCTTTTTTTATAAATGGATCTTCAGATATATTCATCCAATCTGGAAATATTTGAGTATTAATCGAGTCATTTAAAAAACTCAGACGTCTAAATAAACTACCCCCACTAATCGCACCCAAGAAATTACCAATAATAGATTTCGCAATATCATTATCAAATATTACCGGATATTGTCCGTTTTGTATTACCCCTTTATCCAATCTGCGTAACACTCTTTGAGTGGTAATATCGGCTAATTTGGTGTCTAACATTAAAGTACCAAAATCACGGGATGCAGAATACCAATAATCTGTTTGCATGCCATCTGTGGTATTGGCAATCAGACTTAAACTTGTGCTAAATCTTGTAGTTTTATAGCCCAAATTCAATCCAGAGCTATTTGCAATCACAAAATTGTGTTTATTAAGACTAACAGATGCACCGTCTGATGAGGTTATTAGGGGATTTTTCAAGCCCAACGCTTCAATATTATAAGCTTTTTCAATTAATTTTTGGTTAGTAACTTCATTGTCATTTGGTATATTATAAAGCTCTAGTTCTCTGTCAATGGATTGACATAAATATTTTACATCTGGCAAAGACTGATAAGGGTCTTCTTCGGTATATGTAGCAATTTGAAGTGCCTTTGCAACCAAGTCCTCTATATTTTGTTGTTTTATATTGGTAACTGCAATACTACCTCTTTTATTGTTAAGATATACCGTGAGTGAGATAGATCTTTCATAGCTATTTTCAAAATGATCAATATGTGTATTTAAAACATCAACATTAGTGGCAATGTTCTCGTTAATTTCGAGCTGGCTATCTTTTGCACCCATTTTTTTGGCACATTCAATAATATCGTTTGCAATTGTCTGTAGTTGTGTTTGGCTGTATTCAAAATCAAGTATAGTCATAATAAAACTTTAAAAAAATATATCCATTAAGTAAATATTATCACACAATTAATTACAATACATTAATTTATCTACTCTAAGCAATCATATAACCACCTATAAATTATAAAAAATCATCATTTTATGTTTCTCACAGATCAAATCGTGATAATTTATTTGACAATAGGTGCATAATATTAGATAATATATTTATCGTCTTTGAATTTATGACTATTTGGGTATAATATTTTACTTTATTGGTGTTTATTGTAAAAGGGATGAATGATGACCAAGTTTTTATTTTCCAACTGTACGCTTGTTGATGCTGTGCATTATAAAACCCAACCTAATATGCATTTATTGGTGGAAAATAATCTCATAAAACAGATTAGTCGAGATGTGATTGATGTTGATAACGCCACAATAATAGATTTGCATAATAAAATTTTAATGCCGGGCTTGATTGATGCTCATGTACATGTAACCGCCAGTGCTTTTGATTTAGCAAATGATTATATACCAGTTAGTGAAGTTACAATTCAAACAGAGAGATTTCTTCAAAATATGTTGCAACGTGGATTTACAACTATACGTGATGCAGGTGGTGCTGATATTGGTTTATATGATGCAATAGAAAGTGATTTAATCGCAGGCCCGCGTTTATTTTATTGTGGTAAAGCATTAAGTCAAACTGGTGGACATGGGGATTTTAGAAAAGCAAATATTGGTGGTGATTCATATCGTTGTCCATGTTCCGCAAGTAACATATCACGCATAGCAGATGGAATTACCGAAGTAAGAAAAGCGGTTCGTGATGAAGTTAGAAAAGGCGCTACCCATATTAAAATTATGGGATCAGGTGGTGTGGCATCTCCTACAGATAGAATCACAAATTTGCAATATTCTCGCGAAGAAATTGCGGCTATTGTTGAAGAGGCAACCAATGCCGGTATTTACGTTATGGCTCATGCCTATTCACCACAGGCAATTATCAGATGTGTCGAACTTGGAGTGCGAACAATAGAACATGGAAATTTATTAAATGAAGAAAGCGCTAAAGTTATGTCATCCAAAGGTGCATATTTAGTGCCAACTTTAGTAATCTATGATGCATTAAAAAATCTTGGAAAACAAAACGGCATATCTCCAGAGAGTATGGCAAAAGTTGATATTGTTAAAAATCAGGGTTTGGCAGCAATTAAGATTGCTCGAGAGTATGGTATTAAAATTGGATTTGGAACTGATTTATTAGGCGTAGTAGGTCAATTGTTGGAAAGTCAAGAATTTACAATTCGTTCTCAAGTTGAATCTGCATTGCAAATTTTAGAATCTGCAACTGCTGTGAATGCTGATATAATAAATCAAAAGGATAAACTTGGCGTAATTAAGGAAGGGGCATTTGCAGATTTATTGGTTGTGAATAAAAACCCACTAGATGATATCACAACATTAACTCATCCGGAAAAATACTTAGAATTAGTGATGAAAAATGGCGTTATTTATAAAAATAAATTGTTCTAAATTACCTGTATTGTTTTAAGGGGTGAAATATGTTTGAAGGATCATACCAACATTATTTATTGGGATTAATTGCAGTTGCCAACAACATTCCAGCGTTAGCACCATTTATCGCGCTTACCAATGGTGCGAATAAAATCACAATACATAAATTAGCTATAGTAAGCACGATAAGTGCATTTATTGTAATGATGGTATCTATGTTTTTTGGAACATTAATTTTAAAATTTTTTGGCATTTCGATTAGTGCATTTCAAATTGCTGGTGGTATTCTTTTGTGTAGCACTGGAACCAGTATGTTGAATGCTCAAAACTCAAACGATGTAAGCGGTAAACAAATTACAGATACACAATTGGAATATTCTAAATTTGTGTCTGTCGCTATTGTACCCATCGCACTTCCTCTCACCACTGGAGCTGGGACTATTTCTACAATTACACTCTTTGCAGCTATGGCATCAAAAAGCCATACACATATAGAATTATTTGTTGCTATTTTAACTATCACGTTGATTATATTTTTAGGGTTTTATTTTGCAAATAATGTTGTAAAAAAATTGGGCAATATTGGCATGAGTGTGTTAATTAAAGTTATGGGACTGTTTACGCTTGCTCTGGGTGTGCAATTTATTGTGACTGGGGTATCTACTGTGTATAAAGGATTAATATAAATAACTTAGCATGATTTGTATTACATAATTATTTCCTGAAGAATTAGATGGGGGGTTTTGTTGATAGGCATATACTCCAAAAATATTTAACCCTTTAATTTTCGGAGTTGCATAGGTTGTAATCAAATCATATTCGTGTGTGTTATTCCATTGCGACACTCCAGTTTTAAAAGCCGTCATGGATGGTGATATGGTTAATGATTTATCTAATAAATTAATTGAAGCTCCTACTTTATATGCAGCACCAGAACTCCCCATGTCAACAAGACCAGCTATATATGGAGTGGTATATAAAGGATCATCTGCCATGCCATATGTATAAGGTGACACAATTGCACCATGACCATAACCAGTTTCATTTCCCCACACATTATTGTAACTCACATTTAAGCTATAGCATTTATAAGTAATATTTCCTTGTATCCCCAAAAAATTACTTGAAATTTGCCCATAACTGCCTCCGTTTAATCCATTTCCAGGATCATTAATTGCATTAATATTATTTGCATTTCCATTTGACATATCCATTCCGGCTTGAGTGTTTAGATTAAATGATAAGTCAGAATTTAGTGTAAATTTGCTATTGTCATTAGCATACAACAATTCACCATAATTGGCAAAATTATAGCCCCATATTTGAATAGTGTTTTGATGATTGAATAATTCACCATTTAAACCAACTGCAATTGTTCCGGCAGAGGCTCCAGTAACAGTATTATTTGCAATAATACCGCTCAAGAAATCATACCCTGTATTATAATTTGTAAGACCAGTAAAAGATGATGACGAAATTCCTTGTGCACCGTTAAATCCTATCCCTGTTAATGTCCAATTTTTATTTATATTGACATTTATCATTGCTCCTTGATAACTATATGGAGTTGCTATCATGTTATTAAAATAATTTGGTGTGAGCCATGGACTATTATTAATCCCAATTAATCCAGCATCCACTTGTAATAAATTATTATATTGATACTCAACAAATGCCTCAGATGGAGCCACCTGTTTCTGTGATGGCAAAAAATATGCTTGTGTGTTTGGGTTGTTGCCATTTATGTTGGTTGCAAAAAAGGGATTTACAATATCAATTAATCCACCAAAAGTAAAACCATACAATTGACCAGTCTGAGCAAATAAATCTACCCCATAGCCATAATTTGTAAAACTTGACTGTGTACCGGTATATTGCATAGATACCGCACCGAAAGCATTCCACTCACCATCACAAAACAAATGCTTGATGATACCATCTGTATTTGTTTGGGTATTATTGGTAACTTTTAAAGAGTGTATCCATGGGTTTTCGGTGTATATGGATTGTTGAGTGATTATTGTATTATTAGATGATGGATTAATCTCCATGCTATCACCAAATGCCATTTGATGAAATATTAAAACTATTAAACATGAATATATTAATTTCATATTGATTTTTTATTGTTGAATGATTTTATAATTATCGTTCATTATTGCAATAGCAATGTATCTCTTGCGGTTTCTAAAAAAATATTTAATTTATTAAGACAACTTTCATAAGACTGTTCATTTTTATTATTAATAAATACAACCACGTATAATTCATCTATTGTAGTTTTTAAATTCCAAGCAATTTGAGTAAATTGATTGACTGTCAGTTTAGCTTTCTCACTTGAAGATGGTGAATTAAGAATCCCTGTTCCACTAAGCATAATTTCATTAAAAATTTCATTAAAATGATCATAAATATGTGTTTTTATGATTAATCGATTATTAAACCTACTGTGATTGATAAAGTATGCTTTTATTTTATTATCCATTACCGTAAGTAGCTCCTCTTGTAGCATGCGATACATTTTTTCTGAATAACGAAAATTATTGAAAATAAGATAATCAGCAATAATGCATATTGCAATACCAATAATGGTACACAGCATACGGTTAATCGCAAGTTCCATTGGGCCTTCCAATAAAGATGATGAATTGGAAAACGCATCATTTAAAAATACAAGTACAGTCATTGCTGTAACTGACAAATCATAATGTTTTTGGTTGGGTACATTCATCAATATTATTGATAACATTAATACAATTGATACCAATCTATAATTAAAATGAAATAAATATACCAATAATATCGACAATAGAATACCAATAAAAGTACCGCGTCCTCGGTGAATTGATTTCACTATAATATGACCTGGGTGAACAGCACCCATAATCATAAGTACAGTTAATAACACCCACCAGTTATGTGGAATATGTGTAAAAATGTAAAAAATCAGCCCAGTAGCATAAATCAATGATAATTGCAAAAATCTAACGTTGCGTAACTTCTGTTTTAAAGAGATCTGCATAGTTTATTCCAATTATCAATGGTTATATTTAGGTGTTTGATGAAGTATAGTTCAACCTTAGTTAAATCATGCAATAATTCAACATTAAGTGCGCTTGTAGTGCAGTTTTTTTTAATGTTATTGTAAAATTTTTGTATATGTTGGTTCAACGTAGACCAAGTCGATGTATTTTTTTTGCAATTAACAAGATAAGTTGCAACAATAAACATATTGTTAATTGAAAAATTTATACGCATAACGTTAAATTTAATAGATTTTTTAACCAATTTACGATAAGCGTGCATTGTTTTAAAATGCACATCATAGAGCATTAATTGTATATAATTGCTATTAATATTTGTACTGTCAATGTTTAATATATTTGTCAATCCAGCAAGATATAAAATAAATGCTCGTTGCCATACTTTATGATATATATTTGGAAAGCTAATTATTGATAAATAACAAATTATCATTGATAACATAATAGTACCAAACATACTGGTTGCAATTTGAAAGATTCCAGTTGGATGATATGACATATTCATAGAGCAAATAACAATAAACAAAACAACAAAAGCGCGTAATTTTGGTATATATTTGATATATAACACATAAAGTGTACCAAAAAACCCTAACGATACAAATAATAATGCGAGTTTATATTGAAATACCATGTAAAAAAGTACCGAACCAAGCGCAATCGTAAAATAAGTGATCACAAAAATGAATTTTTTTTCCTTATAGGATGTAAATAATGGATTTTCATAAATAGTTGCCACTAATGCTGTTGTGTATGTATGAGCAATAAACTGTGTTTTTATATGAAATATCCAGTCGATGTATACAAATATTGTAACAATATAAAGAGATTTATATAATATTAGACGTTGTGTGAAGTATGGGTCAATTTTCTCAAGATAGAGTGATATAGATTTCATAATTTATAATACACCGCTTACTAAGATTGAATATAAACATAAGCACTGCTACCAGCTCTCAATGGATACTTATAATCTGGGTCTAATACCTTAATTTGAACTGGTAAACGTTGTGGCAATAATATCCATTCATTTTCATTAACTACATTTTGCATTTGTGTTTTTGTGTCGGTATTTTGACGGTTAACTCCCCAGTAATCTGATGTTACTATTCCGTGAAATATTTTAATACCTAAGTACATTCTTGGAAAAATTAATACTTTTGAACCATTGTGTACTCGTGTTAAATCAGTTTCATTGAAGTTTGCTTGAAAATAAACATCATCCGTATCAACAAAAGAAAATAGCGGTTGATTAATGTTAACCGGTGAAGATATTGAAATGAACATGTTTTGAATTACGCCATTACTGGCGGCGTAAACAATTGTAGCACCTAATTTAATTTTTTCAATGTTGAGTTTGGCATTCATGCTAATAATCTCCTGTTGTTGGGCTTTGATATTTTCTTCATCAATACTTAATTGTTCTTTGCTGGCTTTCATTAATGACATCGCTGCGATTGTTTCTTGTTTGCTGTGTTGTAATTCCATAAGTGATATTGCCCGAATGTTATATGCTTGTTGATATTTTTCATCATCTTCCATTGATTTAATGTACATAGCCTTATGATTATTAAAAATATTTCTATCTTTCTCTAGGGTTTTTTTCAATGATGCTAACTTGGCGGTAGATTCTTGTAAGTTTGCTGTCAATTGCATGACTGAATAATAATAAGGTTTATCAAATACAGTAAATAATTTCTCTCCTTTTTTGACGTATTGACCATTTTTTACATATAAATTTGTTATAAATCCATTTACTTGTGCTGCTACTGGACGTATATTGTTGATTACAAATGCATCATCAGTAATTGGAAATAAATAAGAAAACATATAAACAAAAGTGGTTAATATTCCCAGTGTAATTACAATATTTGCAAATGAAAAATATTTTTTCATTATCTTGTCCTCCGATTTTTAAATATATGTGCTTGAGGTTTGAAGTATAAATTAACAATAAATATTTATTACCTTTTAGAGTGAGCGGTATTATATTTATATCCACCAGATAAGTTTTGATATAAATTTACCAGTGCAATAGCTTGACTCAGCTTAGCTTGATTTAACAAAATCTCCAATTCATCCAAACGAAGTTTATTGATAATTAGCGTACTATATGACATAATGCCAATTTGATATAATTTGTACTGTAAGTGATAATTATGCAGCACATCTTTATATGCCTTATATGTGTTATCATAATTTTTATTGGCTGTCTGATGATTAACATAGCTATCCTCCACCTCTCTGAGAATTTTGTGTACTGTTTGAATGTATTGATAGACGCTATTTTTGTAGGCACTCTTTTGCGTTTGTAAGTGACCAAAAAAAGTTGGATTAATTTGCCAATTCAAATATGCATCATTCATATTCATATGTTGATTAGGACTTGCCACGGTGCCATTTGTACTACCAGCCCCAAAAAAAGTGTCCAATTGTGCCGTGGGAAATAAATCGGAATAAGCAACGCCAATTCCTTCATAATTTGCTCTCAATGTATTTTCAGCAATCAATAAATCTGGACGGTTATGTATTACCTCCATAGGAAGTGCACCAGGTTTAAATATATTAAAATTAATTTTGTTGAAATTATCGCCGTCTGTAATAGCTACATTACCAGGGTTTTCGTTTATTAGATATTTAAGTGAATTTTGACTAAGTTTTATATTTTGTATAGTTTGATTAATTTGTTGGTTGATTAATTCATAATTAGCGGATAGTGTATTTAATTCAATCTTGGTGTTTATACCAATTTTTATTTGCTGTTTAATTAGATTAATTAATATTTGATTATCATCACGCATCGTTGTTAATAGTTTGAGGTTATTTTTATATGCGACAAGTGTGAAATAACTACTTGTTATCTGACTAATTAATGTTATTTTTACCCCGTCAACTATTGCTTTGCTCACTTCTACATTATATTTAGCTTGCTGTTGTTCTTTGTAAATTTTGAAAATATTTGGTACGTATTCTGGCCATATTCCATAAAATACACCAGGATTGCCAAAAGATGGATTTCCTGAGTATCCAGCATACAAACTTACAAAAGGAATAAAGCTAAGTTGTATTGCCTGGAGCAATCCTTGAGATTGCTCCACATTGCTAATTGCCATTTTAATATCAAGATTATCGTCTAGTCCATTATCAATTATCGTGTTTAAATCTTTATTTTTAAATTGTTTCCACCACGCCAAATAGGGTAAATTATTAGTAATGACATAATCATCATTAATGGCGTTAAATGAGTTTGAAATATGTACTTGTGGCACAACCGTTGATTCTTGTGTGCTACTACATGCACCAACTAACATGGTTAGTAATATTAATAAATTACGCATAAATTTTTCCTAAAATTTATCGTGAGTTGATTGATTGTAAACGTTCACTTCATTGGGTTGGTTACATTTTAATGAATTTTATTATGAACGCCAGTTCGACATAAGAAACCAATAAACACTGTCATTCCCGCGCAGGCGGGAATCTATTTGATATAAATACTCACGTTCTTATAAGAGTTGGGCGTTATAGAACTGGATTCCCGCATTCGCGGGAATGACATACTAGCATTTATGCCGTTAAATATCAATACTTTATTTGTAAGTCTTATGTCTAATTTGTGTTATGAGTGCATAATGGTATTTATTATCACATACCTTATTCTCTTAGTGTAATAAAATTTATTAATAGATTGGTAAATATTATCACACAACTATGTTACAATATGGCTAAATATATTTAATATAAAAACAATAATATGCAAAACAACAATACCACAGATATCAATATTAGTAAAACTAAGATGAAAGAACACATGGAGAGTTTGCAGTCTTTGGGCGTGGAATTAATTAAATTATCCAATG
>CANISK010000006.1 GCA_947470205.1 Neisseriaceae bacterium
AATATCATAAAAATATTAAAGACCTTGAAAATGATATATTTCATATTGCATGTAACATAATCAAAATACCCGAAGATAAATTTAGAAAAGAATTTATAGGGAATGAATGTTTTTGGATCGAAGGACATATACCAAATAAAAAATATGAAAGTTTATTTGAGAAATTAAAATTTGATGTTATTGAAAAGCAAAATAAAATCAAGGCAATTGAGGTTGAAGCTAAAATCACAATTGGTAAAATAAAAAAATTATACAAACAACTACAAAAGGCAGAGCGAGAGCAGAAGAAGGCTCGTACTGAGATGGTTGAATCAAATCTACGTCTTGTAATATCAATCGCCAAAAAATATACCAACCGCGGGTTACACTTCTTAGATCTCATTCAAGAGGGTAATATTGGACTAATAAAAGCTATTGATAAATTCCAATACCGCAAAGGGTATAAATTTTCCACATACGCCACATGGTGGATAAGACAAGCAATCACACGCGCCATTGCAGATCAAGGTAGAACGATTAGAATACCTGTGCACATGATAGAAACAATCAACCGTATGAGTAAAGAACACAGAAAACTCCTACAAGAAAACTCCGGAGAGCCACTCACAAAAGAGCTTGCCACTCGTATGGAGGTTAGTGAAGAAAAAATTAGAAAAATTTACCAAGTAGCTCATGACTCCATCTCAATGGATGCAACGATTGGAGACGAAGATGATACCAGTTTTGGTGACTTTATTGAAGATAAATCTAGCGTAATACCATCTGAACATGGTATTGATTATAGCCTTAAAAAAACTGTTCGTGAGGTGTTAAGCACCTTGTCTCCGCGCGAAGCTAAAGTATTATGCATGAGATTTGGTATTGATACGCTCACGGATCACACGCTAGAAGAGGTGGGTAGACAGTTTGATGTTACTCGTGAAAGAATACGTCAGATAGAGGCCAAGGCAATTAGAAAATTACGTCAACCAAATAGAGCCGAACGATTAAAAAGCTTTTTGGATAGTTTTAGCAAAATAGAAGATTTAGACAAAGAAAACAAAGATGAAATAGATAACACTTTTGATTTTAATGATGACTGCGAAGATGATGAATAATATTCACGGCACTGCGGTATCCATCAATGGAACAGGTGTGGTGATTATGGGGGGCAGCGGGATAGGAAAAACAGAAACCGCCTTGGGGTTGATAGATCGTGGTCATCAATTAATTGCCGATGATACCGTGGTGATTAACAGCAACATAAATGGTGGGGTGATACTATCAAGCTTAAAATATGCTATTGGTTATATGCACTTAAAAGGGGTTGGATTTATTAATATTGGTAAAATATATAATGAATACAATAATATAAAAAATCATGTTAATTGCGATCTCATCGTGACACTTACAAATGACGATGTAAAATTTACATTAAATAATGTATATGAGCACATGGAGTACGTTATTATCGAAAACATAAAAATACCAAATATAATACTCCCAATCGGCAATAATCGAAATTTACCGCTTATAATTGAATGCATAATTAAAAATTATCAACTTATGCAGAATGGTTATAACGCACATGAAATATTTATCAAAAATAATACTTAAAATAAACGCACTAGAAGTATTTATAAAATCAACAAGATGAAGAATGCAATTCATAGCATAAAGGCAAATATCATGCAGATTGTCTTGATTAGTGGGCTTGCTGGGGCTGGCAAGTCTACTGCATTAAAAATATTAGAAGACAATGGGTATTATTGTGTTGATAATCTACCACCTTCAATGATAACATCTCTCATAGAAACGCACCCTAGTATAGAAAAAATAGCAATTGTGGTTGACACCAGAAGTCATAAAACATTACAGCAGTTACCGCTTGCAATAAAGAATATCAATGCGCTTGGGGCGGATGTTAAGATTATTTATTTGGAGGCATCATCAGAAATTCTTATTAAAAGATTTTCTGAAACTAGACGCAAGCACCCGTTATCTCATCACACAAAAACTATTATAGACTGCATTTATGAAGAACAGGAGATTTTATCAACGGTCAAGCAAATTGCACACCGAATTGATACCAGTAACTTGTCCGCTAATGAACTACGTAGAATCATCAAACAATTTGTAAACGTCGAAAATGGTGATTTTACAATAGTAATACAATCATTTGGTTTTAAATATGGTCTACCTATAGATTCTGATTTTGTTTTTGATGTAAGATGCCTGCCAAATCCTCATTATGCTGAATCAATCCGTGATTTTAACGGTACGGAAGCACCAATTATTGAATTTTTACAAAAAGAACCCAAGGTGACACAAATGACTAATGATATATTTGAGTATCTTCATAGGTGGGTAGCAGAAATCAATCAAGATAATCGCAATTATTTAACTATTTCAATTGGTTGTACTGGCGGTAAACACCGTTCAGTTTATATCACAGATCAGTTATTTAAATTATTTCACCAAATCAAATATAAGGTACTAATTCGACATAGGCAAATTTAAAAAATATACATTTGCACATGTTTAAAAATTGACATTCATTCGGCTACTCTAAATTAATTTCTTCAGAATCTTTTTGATACTTGGCACGGGGTATAGTTTTATAAAAATACTCGATAAAAGCATCCAATTTTTTTATCAATTTGTATTGCAGTATTATATTATATACTCCAACAGAATGAAAGAACCAGTTAGGCATGAGCGACGACGTTTACTCTCTGTAAATAAGGGGCGAAATAACAACACTGGGATTTCATTATGTTTGAGTATATATAAACAGCTAATATGACCCGTATCTAGCATGATTTTTAATAAGAGCTTGTATGTCTATAATGTTAGAGCTTATAATGTCATTAAAATAATCATTTTTATCTGTAGTGGTTTTTTTGAGAGATTGCTCAAAATTATTTAACGCGCTTTTGTGGTTACCAAGTAATAACTGTTGATTGGCCAATGCATAAAAATATAGCTTTTGATTATTTAATTTTGTATCTGAATATACCGATGCCATACGAGACCAAATATCCATATCATTTGGATATTGCTCACTCAAGGTTAATAAATATTTACTCGCGTTTATATAATCTTTCGTGCCAATCATTAAGTCCACCCTACCCACCCATAGACTTTTATATTCGGAAAACAACACCAATGCCTCTTGATATACCATATCCGCTTTTTTGTATTCTTTAAGTACTGCATATATCACACCTTTTAAACTATAATACACGGGGTGTTTTTTGAGTGATGTATCATGTATTTTATTTAAATACAATAGTGCATTTTGCGGATGGCTATGGCTGTAGTACGCAAACGCTAAGCCATAATAAATAATATCTATTTTAAAATAACGCTTGTTTTTGATGGATTGTTGGTAAAAATTAATCGCGGCAATGAAACCCAATTTTCTCACTCTAGATTTCTCTTTAATTAATAAATAAAATAAACTATCTGGGCGCATTTTTACTGGTAATTGATTGGCCCTTAACTCTGCCTCACTAATACGCTCTAAAGTTACCGGATGAGTTCTTAAAAAGGCTAGCGCATCATTATTGTTAAATTTTTCTGAATTCTGTAATTTTGCAAAAAAACTAGGCATGGCGTGGGCATCAAAACCAGCGTTATACATGATATCCTGACCTACTCTATCTGCTTCACGCTCAAAGTCTCTGGAGAAAGATAATATTGTTTGCATGGCAACACCCTGCCCACCACTTGCAACAGCAACGGCGATTCCAGGATTGAATGGCGCCAAAAGAGCGCCAGCTATGATGCCAGCCAATGATAGCCACTGGTTTCTATCATAGAGTGCAATATTTCTAAAAACATGATGTTGAATAATGTGTGATATTTCATGCGCCATTACAGATGCGAGCTCAGATTCTGATTGGGTGGTATAAATTAAACCATTATATACACAAATAAACCCACCTGGAAGTGCAAATGCGTTTATTTCGTTGCCTTTTAGTGCGTAGAAATTAAAATAATTATTATTAAATAAAGATGAATAACTAACTAACTCGCTACCAATGCTATTGAGGTAGTACAGGGTGTCATAGTCATCCAACATATCACCAGCTTGTGCAATTGAATTAACAACCTGTCTACCAAAAAAAGCAGCATCTGCTGAGCTTAATATTCCCCTGTCGGCATCTCCAAGATCTGGGAGAAATTTGGAATATTCTAAGGTGGTGCTGCAACATGTATTGGCAATTACACCCATAGATATGATATTTGTTATATGTTTTAACAGTCCACGTCTAGAAATATCACGCACCAATTCCATTTGCTGCTGTGGGGTTTGGCGCTTAGATTTAAACAATAAATCTAAGTATTTACTAATAACTTCTACCATATAACATACATTTAATTATTTTAACTGTTTATTTAAATCATTAATATATTTGTTCAATAAAGCACTGTCTTGCAATTTATTTAAAGTAGTTATGTTGATAACGGTTTTTGTATCGTTTGTAGTTAATTTTACTATATATTCTGCATCTGGCACTTTTAATGTTTGACCATTTCCAGTTTTAAATAATTTACTAAAAAATCCGTCTTCTGGAGCTCTTACCTCAGATTGCATGGGGTATACATAATATTCCCCTCTGGTTCTGTCCTTATCACTCACGCCAAGCCCGATTCTATCTAAAGCCAAAGCTACACGCCACCATGATCTATCAAATTCATCATTTAAAATGATTTGATGATTTTGTATTGATGTATCGAGAGCTTGAGATTTATTTGCATTGGTTGAATTGGTTACAATGGATGAATCCACTTTGATATTTTTTTCACTCGGTAACCCATAAAAAGCCATAAATTGCATCAAAAAATCTAACTCCAATTGTGGATTTGGAGGCAACGCCATCCATCTTGTGATTTGACGATCTGACGTCTCAATGGTGGAATTTAACACTTTGCCACACCCCGGGAAAACCTCACTCATTTGAATATCAGTCACAAAAATTTGTACATTTTTGTTATTTTGCCATAAGGTAATTTTAAACATATACTGAGTGGGCATGTTGTAAATCTCACCCCAGCCTATCCATTCGAAAAATGAACGAATTCCGGTTTGTGATACATTGCTATTTCTTGTAGACCAATCGGTCTGCACGCTTCCTATTACCTGGTTTTGATATTTAACTGTTAAACCAAGCTCAGTTAGGTAAGTTATCATTTTTGGCCATACATCATCCACATTGGTATTTTCAACCACAAGCCACCTTTGTGATCCACCTTGTTCAATGCGCATATTAAAAATTTTAGCAAGTTGATATTGACTGTCTTTTATCTGTGACTCAATCTTCTTATAAGTTTCATTTATGTTGGGTGCGGTTAACTCTGGTGGTACCAATAAATTAGTTTTTTCTGGTTTTATGTTTACCTGTGAGCTATATTCAGTATTTGGTGTGAAATTTGCGCACCCTACAATAATAATAGCTATGGTAATATTTAATACATAAAAAAGTTTAGATAGTTTCATAAAAGTGTATTATTTCCTTATGTGATCAACATAACTTGTTTGAGTGCTGTTATCATTCGCAATTGATTATCTTTGGTTAACGCAGTCAGGGGTAAACGTAAGACTGGATGTGAGATTATCTTATTGGCAAAAAGTGCCCATTTAACCGGTATAGGGTTTGACTCAATACCCATTAGCTCATAAAACTCGAGAAGCTCATCATTGATATGTCTTGCGATTGTTATCTCGTTTGCAATACTAGCATGGCATAATTTACTCATCTTACTTGGCAATAAATTACCAAGCACAGATATCACACCATTGCCACCCAATAACATAAATTCCATCGCCGTACCGTCATCCCCAGAGAACAACAAAAAATCATGAGGTTTATTTTTGTGAATATTTGTTAATCTTGCTAAGTCCCCCGTGGCGTCCTTTAGCCCTACAATGTTTGATGAATCATGGGATAAGCGTAGCACAATATCATCCCCGATATCACATGCCGTTCTTCCTGGTACATTATATAAGATTATAGGCTTAATGCTAATATATGATAAATGCAAAAAATGTTGATAAAGCCCTTCTTGAGTTGGTTTTACATAGCAAGGAGCAGCAATCATTATATAATCTATCCCATCAATTTTATTTAAAATATTGATGTAATCTGTCGCCTCCTGAGTGCCGGGGATACTTACACCCACAATCACCGATACTCTTTTTGCAATAGTTTTAATTGCAAAATTTATCACCTGCATTTTATCATGTAATGATAAAGCACTCCCCTCACCAGTAGATCCCAAAACCACAAGACCATTTGCACCGTTATTAATTTGATATTCAATTAATTTTTCATATGAAACATAATCTATATCCATATTTGGTGAGAATGGTGTAACAATTGCGGTTAATAGCCCTTGTAACATATTGCCTCCTTATTGTTGTCTTAATTTTTGTTGTTCTTTAATATTTAATGCGATTTTATTGCGAAGATACAATAAATCAAGTTTATCTACGGGTATGCTTGGTAATTGCTTTTTATTTACTAGTGTGATCATATTGGTCGCATTGGGAACAATTGCATTATTATTTGCGTGGAGTCTATCTATATCACACACTTCACGTATTTCTTGTGGTAGTGTATTGTAATAATTCACCAAGCCATCGCCGATAAATACTGTATCATTAAGATTGCTCACCAAAATATCTTGTGGATATGTAAGTTGTGGTTCGATGGTATATTTGAGTGTATGAGAATCCACTCCAGCAAAATACAGTTGTTTTAATTTTGCGTCAATGCCGATTATCATCTGTCGAGATTTTGTGAGATTTATGGCGCACTCCACAAACATGTAAAATCTGGGTATTGGGATAACTTGAATATTTCCGCCATAGGCTAACCCCATAACCACAGACAGCCCTATTCTAAGTCCAGTAAAAGAGCCTGGCCCCTGATTGTAGGCAATTATATCAACGTCATTTAGATTTAGCATCACTTCTTTAAGTAATTCATCAATCTTTAAAATGATAACTTCTGAGTAATTATCTTCTATTTTATAACTTTTCATTAAAGTCTTTGAGTTGGTAAAAACCGCTAATGAGAAGTTATTTGTGCTGGTGTCTAGTGCTAAAATATTCATTCAATCAATTCACCTTATGAATTCATGCTAAAAATAACAATAATGCATCATTTAAAAAATTAACCCCATGGGGTGTTGGTATTATCATATTCCCTTTTAAGTTAATAAAACTCTTACTTTCAGCTTCTTGAAGTTTGGGCAAAATTGCATTAAGTGGCAACCCAGTTCGTTCAGTAAACCACGATACTGGCACACCATCAATTAAACGCAATCCATTCATGGCAAACTCAAACGGTAACTCATGATTTTTAACTTCACGCGTTTCAATAATATGGGTATTATTAACAATACTTTTCATGTACTGCGTAGGATTTTTATGCCTAATTTCTCTAATAATTTTATTTTGATAGCTAATTTTAGAGTGCGCTCCAGCTCCAATTCCTAAGTAGTCCCCAAAAGTCCAGTAATTTAAGTTATGCTGTGCATAAGTTTTATTTTTTGCGAATGCAGATATTTCATACCGATCATACTTCGCATCTTTAAGAATATTAATAACTTCTTCCTGCATGGCAAAACAAATATCATTATCTGGTAGATTTTTAGGTGTATTGGTATAAAAATAGGTATTTGGTTCAATGGTTAGATTATAACAAGAAATATGATTTGGATTTAGAAAAATTACACTGTTGATATCTTTAATTGCGTCTTGAATGTCTTGATTGGGTAATACATACATAATATCAACATTTACAAATTCAAATATTTCAAGCGCAGTGTTAACAGTATTAATTGCGGTCTTACCATCATGCACACGACCCAGAGACTTTAAAAAAACATCATTAAAAGACTGCACCCCGATGGATAATCTATTGACCCCAGCTTTTTTGTATTCATTAAAATTACTCAAATCTAAAGTTCCAGGGTTTGCCTCAAGGGTAATTTCAGCATATGGAGATAAATTTACCATACTTCGTACGCCATTTAATAAATTATGAATAGCGGATCCACTGAATAAACTTGGCGTACCTCCGCCAATAAAAACAGTACTCACCATTCTACCCCAAATAGATGGCATAGCCAACTCCAAATCTTTCAACACACAATTAATATAGTCTGTTTCAAGAGTGTTAAAATCTGTATAGTTTACCTGATGGGAATTAAAGTCACAATAAGGGCATTTTTTTACACACCATGGAATATGGATGTATAAACCAAGCGGTGGTAATGTATGTAAATTAATCAATATAACCTCAGTGTTAATAAAAATAGAATGTTTTATTATATCACCTAAGGGTGTAAAATGGTATAATTACTAGTAACTTGTAATTCAAACAGGGGAAATAACATGCATAATCTATTTAACACCAAATCCGCCATAAACACTAAAGACGGCAAAGAATACACCTATTATTCACTACCAGCACTACAAAAACAAGGTTTTAATATTAAACAACTACCGATATCTATTCGCATTGTTTTAGAGTCTGTATTACGCAATTTTGATAATATTAAAATAACCGAAGAACATATTAAACAGCTTGCATCATGGGGCCCATCTGACACCAGAACCAATGAAATCCCCTTTGTGGTCTCACGCGTAGTATTGCAAGATTTTACAGGTGTGCCTTTATTGTGTGACTTAGCAGCCATGCGAAACACTGCCACTAAACTTGGCAAAAATGCAGATGTTATTGAGCCATTAGTGCCGGTGGATCTAGTGGTGGACCACTCAGTACAGGTAGACTATTACGGTACCCCAAATGCATTAAAAATGAATATGGAGCTTGAATTTCAACGAAACAATGAACGTTATCAGTTTATGAAGTGGGGCATGGGGGCATTTGAAACATTTAAAGTGATCCCTCCGGGAATTGGTATTGTTCATCAGATAAATTTGGAATATTTCTTCCATGGAGTTAGACAAAAAGATAATGTTATATACCCGGATACACTAGTTGGTACAGATTCACATACAACAATGATAAACAGTGTTGGTGTGGTAGGATGGGGCGTGGGTGGAATCGAAGCTGAATCCGCAATGCTCGGACAACCAGTATATTTCCTTACTCCGGACGTAATTGGCGTGGAACTGAAAAACCATTTGCAAGAAGGAGTAACGGCGACAGACCTAATACTCACAATCACAGAGATGCTGCGTCATGAAAAGGTGGTGGGTAAGTTTGTGGAATTTTTTGGTGAAGGTTCAAAAAGCTTATCTGTAACCGATAGAGCTACAATTGCCAACATGGCACCTGAATATGGTGCTACTATGGGATTTTTTCCAGTTGATGAACAAACGGTAACATTTTTAAAACATACTGGCAAAACCGATGAAGAAATTGAAATATTTGAAGCATATTTTAAAGCGCAAGAGCTATTTGGACTTGAGGCGCAAAAGGATATCAAGTACACCAAATCACTGGAGTTAGATCTAGAATCAATAAAACCATCAATAGCTGGGCCAAAAAGACCGCAAGATAGAATTGAGCTTTCGAGCGCCAAACAAACATTTAGCACTTTATTTAGTAAACCAATTGCTGAAAATGGGTTTAGTAAAAATTCTGCGGACTTATACAGACGCTACCCAACTAAAATTGAAGGAGTGGATATTGGACATGGCGATATTATGATTGCCGCCATTACATCGTGCACTAATACGTCTAATCCAAGCGTATTAATTGCCGCTGGCTTGTTAGCAAAAAAAGCCGTAGAACTAGGACTTAAAATCCATAAAAGAGTTAAAACTTCGCTAGCACCCGGATCTCGTGTAGTTACAGAATACTTAACCCAAGCTGGACTGCTCCCATATCTTGAAAAACTGGGATTTAGCATAGTGGGGTATGGATGTACTACCTGTATTGGTAACTCTGGAGATTTATTACCTGAATTTAACGAAACCATTACCCAAAATGACATTATTGGCGCTGCGGTACTATCTGGTAATAGAAATTTTGAGGCACGTATTCACCACAACATAAAAGCAAACTTTTTAGCATCTCCTCCGTTGGTGGTAGCATTTGCAATTGCCGGTACAATTAATATTGACCTGAAGCATGAACCACTAGGAGTGGATAAAAATGGTAAACCAGTATTTTTACATGATATATGGCCATCCTCAAGTGAAATTGGAGCGCTGTTACCGCTTGCCAATAACCCCAAAATATTCCGTGAATTATATCGTGATTTTGATAAAACTAATGAGTTATGGAATAAAATCACTTCTCCAGTTGGTCAAGTGTACTCATGGCCAGAGTCTACCTATATCGCCCAGCCTCCATTTTTTAAAGACTTTAGTATGCAATATGGAGATGTTAAGGAAATTAAAAACGCAAAAGCTTTATTGATACTGGGGGATTCGGTAACCACAGACCACATATCACCAGCGGGAGCATTTAAAGCTACAACACCTGCAGGTAAATATCTTACAGACCACAATGTAAAACCAGAGGACTTTAATTCATACGGCTCTCGTCGTGGACACCACGAAGTTATGATAAGGGGGACATTTGCAAATGTACGCATTAAAAACCTTATGTTGCCAATAAAAGAAGATGGTGCACGCGTAGAAGGTGGATATACTTTATATAATAATCAACAAATGGATATATATTCTGCAGCGATGAATTATATAAATAACGGAGTACCGACGGTAGTTTTTGCAGGCGAAGAATATGGTACTGGTAGCTCTCGTGATTGGGCGGCAAAAGGCACCCAATTACTTGGCGTAAAAGCTGTTATTGCAAAAAGTTTTGAGCGAATTCATCGGTCAAATTTAGTAGGTATGGGAGTGTTACCGTTGCAGTTCAAAAACAATGATAACGTTGATATGTTGAATTTAACCGGCAATGAGACATTTTCAATTGTTGGATTAACCAATGATATTAAACCACAACAAGATTTAAAATTAGCAATCACATATTCAAACGGTGAAAACAAAACGATTGATGTGTTATGTAGAATTGATACCGCGATTGAGGTTGAATATTACAAACATGGCGGCATTTTACCGTATGTATTGCGTGAGTTATTAAATGCCAACTAAGATTTGACATTTAAAACAATTAAAATATGATGCAATTAATTGTTAACCACCAGGATGAGATTTGTGGATAGGATTTAACTCTTTGCGATTCATGGGGCATTTTGTAGTATCTGTTGTTGTACCTGTTGTTGTACCTGTTGCTCAGCATGTTGCAGCAACACTTGTGCGTTATTGATGAGTACTTGCTGTATTGCATTTACATGTATTGGGGGTAACCAATCATTGCTTGATAGTTGAATATTTAAAGTATCATTGTTTTGATTATAGTGCACAGTAAGATTTTTGACATATGACATACAGCGATTTTCTTTTACGAGGTTAATGCTTACCAATTCTTGCTCACTAATTCCCACTTCACTAAGGCTGCGATTCGATAATGCATTAAAAATCTTTAGCAACGCTTGTGTATATTTTGCAGCACTTTCATTAACCAGTACCTGCGTAAAATAACCACCATGATTTGTAAATAAAGCCAATAAATTATCAATCGCATCATTGGTAATACCAAGATGATGATGGGCATTAAGTAATTTTTGCTGTGCTTCTTTTTTTTCAGCATGTGTATCAACTATGATAGCTATTGCTTTAAGGTGTTTAACGCAATAGCTAATGATACCAATTTCATTTTTATTAGTTAAATTGTTTGTTAGCATAGTTATCATGAGTGCACGATTACTTTGAGCACCATTTACACCTTCATCTCGCGGAAAAGATATGGGTTGGTGTTGTTCAAAAAGACCTAGAAGATAATTCATAATATAAAGTTCCTATAAAATATAAACTAAGCCACTTAATATTTTTAAGCGGACAATCTGTTAATTTTTATTATTAAAAAATTAATACAATTTATATTATCATACTTTATATATACTTAGACAGTGACAAATTTGTGTCATATTATAAATTATCGCAGTTTGCTTGACAGTGGCGGTTTGAGAGGTATTGATTATTTAAATCTATAATGAATTAATTTTTAAGATATATGAATTTTGTTAATTTCAAGCTATCCAACCAAATTATTCATATTTAAAATTGGGAGAAGTATTGCAATTACAATCAGAAGAACAATACCGCCCATAAATACAATCAAGACTGGTTCTAATATGCCAGTTAATAACTCACTGCGATGTGTGAGCTCTAGCTCTTGATGTGCACCAGCTTGTAATAATAAGGTATCTAAAGTCCCAGATTTTTCACCACTGGCGATAAGATGAATAACAACTGGCGGAAAAGCCTTTTCCCTTCCTAACGCTTTTGCAAGTGTCACCCCTTCTATTACAGCCTGCAATGCATTATTTACTGCATTTTTCATCATATAATTACTCAAAGTATCTCGGCTTGCCTCAAGGGCTGCTATCATTGGAACACCGGTGCTTAGTAATAAAGCTAAAGTATGGGTAAACCTCGCGACATCAATATTAATGAGTAACCTACCCATCACCGGTATTTCGAGTAACTTTTTATGAAATTTTAATTTAAATTCATGTGTCTTGAGGAGTTTATTGATGGTAACAACAAAAATAATAATTGCAACTATAATTATCCATCCATAACTTCGCAACCCATCACTAGTGGCAATTAATATTTTAGTGAGAGTGGGTAATTCTTGTTTGGATGACTGAAAAACCTTTACAATTTGAGGTACTACATACACCAAAAGAGCCACAATCATAAGAGTTGCAACGATGGTTACAATGATGGGATATAAAAGCGCCATCAGAATTTTACTAGTCAGTTCACGAGTTCTATCGCTATATTCAGCAAGTTTAGTCATGACCCCAGCTAAGTTACCAGATTGTTCACCAGCATGAATAAGACTGCAGTACACAAATGGAAACACCTTGGGGAACATTTTAAGAGAAGCTGCAAGTGGCCTACCCGCCAACACCTCTTCTCGCACCCCCATCATAATTGATTTTTGATCTGGACTTTCTAGCTGGTCTATTAATGCATTTAATGATTGCTCAACAGACATTCCTGAGTTTAACAGGATAGCAAATTGTCTTGTTATTAGGGATAGCTCTAATGATGATATGGGTTTTTTAAATGATTTTAATATAGATGTTGCATTTTTTGATTTATCACTTAACGCAATGGATGATACAATTAACCCCTGCTCTTTTAGTATTTGTCTTGCATGCCTTGGGGATTCTGCCTGTATAATCCCCTGCACGTCTTTATTTTTGTGATTTAATGCTTTATAACTAAAATTTGCCATAATTTATTCTTTAGTGATTGTGGCTATTTCTTCTATTGAAGTTTTGCCATCAATAACATATCTCACAGCATCCATTCTAAGTGTATGCATATTTAGGCTTGAAATAGCGTATTTTTCTATTTCCACCTCAGAGGCATTATTGTGAATCAATCTTTGTACCTCTTCATCTATTACCAATAACTCATGAATACCATTTCTACCTTTATAACCAGTGTGATTACACATCTCACAACCATGAGGTGCAAATATTTTTGTATCTAGCGGT
Organism: Neisseriaceae bacterium; assembly: GCA_947470205.1. Taxonomy (GTDB): domain Bacteria; phylum Pseudomonadota; class Gammaproteobacteria; order Burkholderiales; family UBA11063; genus Aquella. Next base: position 13,570 of record CANISK010000006.1, read on the forward strand.
ATATTATAACTTGTCAACAATTCGTTATCTACCACCGGGCTTTCAACTTTGCAATTAGCACACAATAAGCGTATCAATCTTTGGGCTAACACACCAATTATTGTTGAAGACAATAAAAATGACTCAACGCCCATATCTATAAGACGAGTAATGGTAGATGCTGCGGTATTGGTGTGAAGGGTTGCAAAAACCAGATGCCCGGTTAAGCTTGACTGAACCGCAATTTGTGCAGTTTCTAAGTCACGAATTTCTCCAATCATAACCACATCTGGATCTTGTCTTAAAATGGCACGAAGTGCTCGTGCAAAAGTCATATCCGCCTTTGAATTTACCTGAGTTTGACTTAGGCCTGATATATCATATTCTACCGGATCTTCCACTGTCATTATGTTGAGTTCAGATGAATCTAACCTCGCAAGAGCTGCATATAATGTGGTTGACTTACCAGAACCAGTGGGTCCTGTAACTAGAAAGATACCATGTGGATGTTTGATGATTTTGTCAATTTTAGCTAGTGTGTTTGACTCCATGCCCAACACTTCTAGCTGCAATCTCTCGCGATTTTTATCCAAAAGACGCATCACCACTCGTTCGCCATGTACAGTTGGGATGGTTGATACACGAAGGTCAACCTCACGCCCAGCAAGACGAAGTGGAATTCTTCCATCTTGTGGTAATCTTTTTTCTGCAATATCCAAGTGTGCCATAATTTTTATTCTAGACACTAAAGCTGCATGAATACCGGCGTTAATATCTGCCACATTATGCAAAACCCCATCTCTTCTAAATCTCACTACAGATTTTTTCTCATATGCATCCAAATGAATATCTGAGGCATCATCTTTTACCGCCTGTGTTAAAAATGCATTAATGATTTTTATTACTGGCGCATCATCTTCAGACTCGAGCAAATCAGCAGAACGGGGTAAATTATGCAATAAATCTGAAATATCAATCTCTTCCTGTATATCATCTACAACAGAGGCAGCGTTAGAGTTAGAGTATGCCTCAGACAACAATGAGTCAAATCTCTTATCTTGAAGTTCCGTTAATGTGATTGGTAACCCATGTAATTTGCGTTTCACCTCAGTCACTACAATCGGATTTAAAGTACCACCATATGCAACCAAAATTGTATTATTTTCAACCCCGTAAATACATATTTTATGATTTTTTGCAAAAATATAAGGAATTCTCCTTGAGAATTTATTGGGAATAAATTTTATTGATTGCATATAATTAATTTGCTGGCAACGTTACGTTGCTATTTACATTGCTGATCTTCATATTTTCTTGACTAGTTTGCATGTCAGTAGCACCGTTTAGTTTGGTTGTGTTATCTTTATTGACTGGTAATACGCTGCTATATGGTAGTTGATTATCCAAAGTTACAGGATTAATATCTGGTAACATTAAATTACCTTTGGCTTGTACCATGGTTTGCTGGTCAATAACATATTGATATCTCATATTAGTTAAGGCTCTATAACCTTCAGCATTCCGAATAATTACCGGTCTTAAAAATAGTACTAAATTTTTCTTTTCATGTACACGCGATTGCCAACTAAACAACCACCCTAAATATGGAATATCGCTAAGGAACGGAACCCCTGTTTTCACAATAGCAACATCATCTCTAGTCATGCCACCAATTGCAATAATTTGCCCATCATCTACCAAAATAGTTGCACGAATAGTGCGTTTTAAAAATGATGGTCCTGCTGTGTTAGTTTTAGTGCTACTATCCAATGAGGAATCTTCTTGATATAAATCAAGTTGAATTGAGCCACTTTGTGTAATAAGTGGTTTGATGTCTAAAAATGTACCAATATTTGTTCTGCTGTATGTACTTACTAGATTGCCAACTGCAGCTGCACTGCTTTGATATGAGCCATTTGGCACTGGAACATCTTGTCCCACCATAATTTTAGCCTCTTCGTTGTCTAATGTAATTAAAGTTGGTCTTGATAAAATATTTGCACTACTATTGGCGGATATCATATCTGCCAAAGCTCCAATACTGGGAATTGTAGTTCCCCCGAGAGTAACCGTACCAGATACAAGCCCTATCATCATTTCTTGTGGTAGTGGCGGTGGTTTGGTTGCAGCACTTCCGCCGCTACCTTTACCCATTTGCGCCAATGTATATGCTGTGGTGCCCACGTTACTTAAGTTAGAATCACCCACAGCATAATTACCAATACCAAACGCCCCCAATTGATTATTACCACCTCCAACCGCCCATTGAATACCAAACTGTCCAGATGTGGTGCTATTTACATCTACAATCATAGCTTCAATCATAATTTGCGCACGACGAATATCAAGCATAGAGATAATCATTCTAAAATTATGATATATCGCATCTGGTGCTTGGATAATTAGAGAGTTGGTGGTGGGTTCGGCTTGAATTAGAATCTTAGCCTGATCTTTTGATTGTGAATTACTAGATGTGCTGCTACTTGATTTATTATATGAGCCTGAAGAAAGGCTGCTGCCTGAACTGGATGAAGTAGATCCACCGCCACTACCACCGGAACCTGTAGACTGAAACATTGATGCTGGTTCATTTTTAAATGTTGCCAATGAAGATGATGGAGTTAAGTCTGCATTCTCTTGACCAGATGCTATCACACGAAGAACATCTGCAATGTGAGCAGCATCTGCATTTCTTAAATATACCACATGCAGATTACTGTTTGATTCTGCGGCATTTTTATCCAATTGCAACGCTAATGCCTTTATTTCATCTACCCGATCTTTTACTGTTGAGTAAATAATAATTGAATTATTAACTACATCCACAGTAATCGACACCATGGGAGCATCACCACCGGAGCCACTGCCACTATTGGTATTACCAGAACTCCCGCCACCTTGAACATAAGACTGCAATACCGGGAATACATCGCTTGCAATTGCATGCTGAAGTTTAACTATGGTTGGGGCTGACTTATGTTCAGTTGTCGCAGTCAATTGATTAATCACTTGAGATAGTCTATTTATATTAGATGCATAGTCGGTGATAATCAGTGCATTGCTATTTTGATATACTGTTATGGCATTACTTTGTGCAATCATTGGTCTTAACGCGTTTGCAAGCTGAGATGGTGAACCATGTTCAATGATAAATGCTTTAGTAACAACCTGATCACCAATTTTATTGCGTAGTGGGGATTGTGCATTAATTACTTGCGTGCCGTAGGTTTTAGCATCATTTTCTGGCAGTACCTTAATGACACCATCACCTTCAACTACGGCAAACCCCTGCATTCTCAATGCGGTTTCAAGCACTTTATAGCTATCAGATTTAGAAATCGGCTTATCAGATATAATGGTTACAGTTCCCTTCACTCGAGGATCTATTACAAAATTTTTACCAGATAGTGTACTGATAGCTTTAATGGTAGACTGAATATCCGAGTTCTCAAAATTTAATATTACCGTGTCTTTACTGTTGGTATCATAATTGGAGTTTTTATTTTTAAATTTATGTGGTGATTGTGATTTTGATGGTTTTATGGATTGATACGTTGGTGTTAATGTTTGAATACTGGATTCAGTATTCATTGCTATATTTGCACTATAAATAAAATTGACACCACATAAGATTACGATAAATTTAATTATTCGGATATTATTTAATTTCATATTTACAGACACACTTTTTAATATACATACTTACTAGAGTTTTAATTATTTGATGCTGTTGCGTTGCTGTTGCACAAAATCATCAATCACCTGTCTTCTTTGCTCCAAAGAATTATTGTTCACTTGAGAGTTATTGTCATTATTATTTGTTTGAGAGGTGTTGGCAGAATTAATTGCACCAGAGGTGAGCTGGATGTCAAAATTATGATCATCTTGTGTAACAGTAATTGAATTTGCCATAACACTTTTAATTATTACATCACCGCCAATACTATCACCAATTTTTGCAACATATGATTTACCAGATAGCTCATAAAACACCAAGCTGTTTTCATCATCAATATACAGTCCAGTAAGTTTTATTTGAGTAACGATGGATGACTGGGGAACTTTTGGTTCAACAAAAACCCCAAATGGACTATAATTAATAATAGCTTTGGCGCTATTTTCAAATCCTTGATAGTTATTGGTATTGAGGTATAATGGTGGTGCAATTGGTGTAAATACCCACCAAATAATTTTTGACATAAAAACCGCGCAATATACAACAATATAAATTTCTGCAATTTCGGTTAATATATTAATAAGCAAATTTAAATATTTTGACAGCATAGATTACTTATATAAAAATGTTGAAGTAAAAGCTTACACAACTAAGTATATGAGTAGTTTTTATTTATGGTGCGGAAGAAGAGACTCGAACTCTTACACCTTGCGGCGCTGGAACCTAAATCCAGT